>JBDHSR010000237.1:0-5651 GCA_039808305.1 Gemmobacter sp.
AAAATGGCGGGAAGCGCGCCCTTGTTCATTTTCTGTCCCCAAATATCCTCAGGGGGTGAATTGGCCGCAGGCCAAGAGGGGGCGCGAGCGCCCCCTTCGCCGCGCGGACCGGCCCGCTTTCCGCCGGTGGGGCAGGTCAGATCCGTTGCCCCGCCAGCAGCTTCGGCAATTCCCCGGTCAATCCCGCCGCCTGCCGCATGAAGCCGCGCCTGAGGCCGGGCAGGGCGTTCACCGCGCCGAGGCCGAGGTCGCGCGCCAGCCGCAGGGCGGGATTGCCGTTGGAGAACAGCCGGTTCACCGTATCCATGCCGAGCGCGAGCGTCGTGGAATCGAAGCGCCGCCAGCGCTGGTAATGCTGGAGCGTGGTGAGGCTGCCGGGATCCTCGCCGCGGCGATGCACCTCGATCACGGTTTCGGCCAGCGCCGCCACGTCGCGCAGGCCGAGGTTCAGGCCTTGCCCCGCGATCGGGTGCACGCCATGCGCGGCGTCGCCGACCAGCGCGAGGCGGGGGGCGATGAAGCTTTCGGCGAGGCTGAGGGTCAGCGGATAGGTGAAGCGCGTGCCGGCCAGCGCGATCCGCCCCAGGAAATCGCCGAAGCGGGGGCGCAGGATCTCCAGATAACCGTCATCGTCCAGCGCCTGGATCGCCTGCGCCGTGCCGTCGCGCTCGCTCCAGACGATGCTGGAATGGAAGCCGCCCGCCAGCGGCAGGATGGCGAGCGGGCCGGCGGGCATGAAGAACTGATGCGCGATGCCCTCATGCGGTTTCTCGTGCCGGATGGCGGTGACCAGCGCGGTCTGGCCATAGCCCCAGCCGGTGCGGCGGATGCCGGCGCGCGCGGCGGTGCCGGATTGCCGCCCGTCGCAGCCGGCGAGCAGCCGCCCGGTCAGTCGGCGGCCGGAGGCGAGGGTGACGGCGACGCCCCGTTCGTCCGCTTCCTGCGCCACCACGGTCTCGCCCGACAGCAGCGTGATGCGCGGCTCTTCCGCCATGGCGGCGAGGAAGGCGGCGTAGAGGTGGCGGTCCTCGACCATGAAGCCCATCGGGCCTTCCTCCAGCTCCGCCGAATCGAAGCCGAGGAAGAGGGGCGAGGGGCCTTGCCCCGCCACCCCGTCGCTCGCCTTGATCTTCAGGATCGGCTGGGCGGCGGCGATCCTCGGCCAGACGCCGAGGGCGCCGAGCAGCCGCCGCGAGGCCAGCGCCAGCGCATAGGCGCGCCCGTCGAACCCCGCCTCGGCGCGCGCGGGCGCCGGGCGGCTGTCGATCACGGTGACGGTCAGGCCGCCCTGGGCCAGCGCGAGCGCCAGCGCCGGGCCGTTCAGCCCGCCGCCCGCGATGAGAATATCGGTATCCGGCATCATGGCCGCATTATGCGCCAGGATGCGCGGGGGGGAAAGGCGGCGATTGCCCGCGCCCCCGCCTGCCGCTAGCCTGCGGGAAAATCAGGGGGAGTCGGGCGATGCAGGACAAATGGCTCGGGCGCAGCGCGGCGGAGCTCGGCCGGGCGATCGAGGCGGGCAAGATCAACCCGGTCGACCTGACCGAGGCGTTTCTCGACGCCATCGCGCGCCACCCCGAGGCGAAGCGGATCTATGCCCGCACCACGGCCGACCATGCCCGTTCCACCGCCGTCTCCGCCGCCGGGCGGCAGGCGGCGGGCACGCGGATCGGGCCGCTCGACGGGGTGCCGCTGAGCTGGAAGGACAATTTCGACGTGGCCGGGGTGGAATGCGAGGCCGGCTCGGCGCTGCTGAAGGGGCGGATGCCGAAGGAGGATGCGGAGGTGCTGCATACCGCCACCACGCAGGGCCTCGTCTGTCTCGGCAAGACCCATATGACGGAGCTGGCGTTTTCCGGCCTCGGCCTCAATCCGGTGACGGCGACGCCGCCCTGCATCAACTTTCCCGGCGCGGTGCCGGGCGGGTCGTCCTCGGGGGCGGCGGCCTCGGTGGCCTTCGGGCTGGCGGCGGCGGCCATCGGCTCGGATACCGGCGGCTCGGTGCGGGTGCCGGCGGCCTGGAACGACCTGGTGGGGTTGAAGACCACCTCGGGGCGGCTGTCGCTGAAGGGCGTGGTGCCGCTTTGCGAGACTTTCGACACGGTGGGGCCGCTGGCGACCACGGTGGAGGATTGCGCGCTGATCCTGTCGGCGCTGACCGCGCGGCGGGCGGCGGATCTCAAGGGGGCGAGCCTCGGCAATGCCCGCTTCGGCGTGCTGAGGACGGTGGCGCTGGAGGATCTGCGCGACGCCCCCGCGCTCGGTTTCGAGGACGCGCTGCGCCGGATGGCCAATGCCGGCGCCACCATCGACGAGTTCGAGGCGCCGGAAGTGGCCGAGGCGATGGGGCTCGCCGGCCTGCTCTTCACCCCCGAAGCCTATGCGATCTGGGGCGAGACCATCGAATCCGCGCCGCAGAAGATGTTCCCGCCGGTGCTGGAGCGGTTCCGCGCCGGGGCGGCGGTGAAGGCGACTGACTATATCGGCGCCTGGCGGCGGCTGGGCGACTTGCGCAAGATCTGGGAGCGGCGGGTGGGCGGCTTCGACGCGGTGCTGATCCCGACCGCCGCGATCCTGCCGCCCGACGCGCAGCGGCTGCTGGACGATCCGGCCTATTTCACCGCCGAGAATCTGCTCGCGCTGCGCAATACCCGGATCGGCAACCTGATGGGGCTTTGCGTCTTGACGCTGCCGACCGGCCAGCCCTCCTGCGGGATCTCGCTCATGGGGCCGGCGATGCAGGAGGAGCGGCTGCTGCGCCTCGGCGCGGCGGTGGAGCGGGCGCTGGGATAGGGCGGATCGAGGAACCTTCCGCCTTTTCGGGGAGGTTTCCGAACCTTCGACCTTTCCACGCTGTCCGGCGGTTCTGCGCCTTGGTTCCGGGGGGTAGGGTCCCTAGGATGGATAGTCGCGCGTGGCCGGGGCGCGCCGAGACCGGTCTTGCGGCCTGTAAAGCCCGCAAGGCGGAGTGCCCAGAACGGCCTCGGGGGCGGAGGCGATGGTCCGGCCGCCGGATCGAGAGCGGAGGCCGGCTCTGTCCGGGCCGTCGGGCGAAAAAGCCACAATCCGCGCCGGGCCACCACAGATTGTGGCGCGTTTCGCTGGACCGGGAAGGACTTGGCCGCTATCCTCGCCGCAACCGGGGCGCTACGACCCCGAGATGAGGCAGTATGATGGCGTTTCCTGAGCGGTTCTCGAACCTGCCGGATTATGCGTTTCCGCGCCTGCGGAAGCTGATCGACCACCTGGAGCCGGGTGGCCCCCCGATCGCGATGACGATCGGCGAGCCGAGGCATGCGATGCCGGATTTCGTCGGGCCGGTGCTGGCGGCCCATCTGGACGGCTTCGGGGTCTATCCGCCGAATGACGGCACGCCGGAGCTTTTGGCCGCGATCCAGGGCTGGCTGCGCCGCCGCTACGGGGTGAGCCTCGCCGAGGATCGGCTGATGGTGCTGAACGGCACGCGCGAGGGGCTGTTCAACGCCTGTATCGCGCTCTGCCCCGAGACGAAGAACGGCAAGCCCCCGGTGGTGCTGATGCCGAACCCGTTCTATCAGGTCTATGCCGTCGCCGCCCTCGCGGTGGGGGCGGAGCCCGCCTATGTGCCCGCCACCGCCGCGACCGGCTTCCTGCCGGATTACGCGGCGCTGGCGCCGGAGCTGCTCGACCGGGTGGCGGTGGCCTATATCTGCTCGCCGGCCAATCCGCAGGGCGCCGTCGCTTCGCGCGATTACTGGCGCGATCTGCTGGCGCTGGCCGAGAAGCACGATTTCACCATCTTCGCCGACGAATGCTATTCCGAGATCTGGCGCAGCGCGCCGCCGCCCGGCATCCTCGAAGTCGCGGCCGGGACGGGGGCGGACCCGGAGCGGGTGGTGGCCTTCCATTCGCTGTCGAAACGCTCCAACCTGCCGGGCCTGCGCTCGGGCTTCGCCGCCGCCGGGCCGCAAAGCATGGCGCGGCTGAGGAAGCTGCGCGCCTTCGCGGGGGCGCCCTTGCCGCTGCCCCTGCAACGGGTGGCGGAAGCGGCCTGGGCCGACGAGGCGCATGTCGCGGCCTCGCGCGCGCTCTATCAGGCGAAGTTCGACGCGGCCGACCGCATCTTCGCCGGGATGCAGGGCTATGAAAGCCCCGAGGGCGGCTTCTTCCTCTGGCTTCCGGTCGAGGATGGCGAGGCGGCGGCGGTGAAGCTCTGGACCGGGACGGGGGTGCGGGTGCTGCCCGGCGCTTACCTGTCGCGCGAGGTGGCCGGGGCGAACCCCGGCAAGTCTTACATCCGCGTGGCGCTGGTCGCCCCGCAGGAGGAAACCGAACGCGGCCTGATCCGGCTGCGCGACTGCATTTACGGGTGAGGACGGCAGATGGCCCTGTATCAGATGCGTCAACGTGATCCGCTGATGGACCCGAACACCCAGGCCGCGCTGGAACGGCGCGCGCGCGAGCTGATCGGCCTCGGGCTGATCGCGCTGGCAGTGGTGTTTACCGTGATGCTGGGCAGCTATTCGCCCGAGGATCCGGGCTGGATGGTCGCCACCGACGAGCCGGTGCGGAACTGGCTGGGCAGCCTCGGCGCCGCCATCGCCTCGACGCTGGTCATCATCACCGGGCGCGGCGCCTGGGCCTTGCCGCTGATCCTCTGCGCCTGGGGGATGCGCTTCGTGCTGCATCGCGGGGCGGAGCGGGCGATGGGCCGGGTGGTCTTCGCGCTGATCGCGGTCGCCATGGCCTCGGTCTTCGCCGCGACCCATGTGCCGGGAACGGGCTGGCCGCATTCCTTCGGGCTGGGGGGCCTCTTCGGCGACACGGTGCTGGGCGCGCTGCTCGGCGTCGCGCCGGTGAAGGCCACGTTCGGGCTGAAGGTGATGTCGCTGCTGACCGGGCTCGCGCTGCTCGCCATGCTGCTTTTCGTCACCGGCTTCGATCTGGAGGAGTTGCGGGTGATCCGCCATTTCCTCGCCGTGGGGTCGGTGATGACCTATTCGCAGGTCATGCAATGGGCCGGGCGCGGCACCGCCGGCGCCATGCAGGCCGCGCAGGCGATGCAGGAACGCCAGCGCCAGCGCCGCGCCGACGCGCAGGCCCTGCGCACCGCCGAGGCGGCGGACGTCCCCGCGCCGATGGCGATTCCGCAGGCCGCCTTGCGACATCGCGTGATCCGCGCCGAACTGGCGGAGGAGCCGGTGGTCGAGGATGACGGCTACATGCCCGATTTCGGGACTCCCGCCGATCTGCGCGGCGCCGCCCCCATGGTGGCCCGCCGCGCGATGCCGGAGGATTACGCGCCCCTGCCGATGGCGCTGCCGCAGCCGAAGCGGAAAGAGGGCTTCCTGGGCCGGCTGCGCCGCGTGGTGGATCCCGCGCCGCAGCCGGAACTGCCGCTGGCCCCGTCGCTCGCCGACCCCGAGCCGGTGAGCGAGGAACGGATCCGCGCCCGCATCTCCGACGTGATCCGCTCGCGCGTGCGGCAGGGCATGGGCACCGCCGCGCCGCAGCCGCATATGACGCCGCTGCAAGCCGCCACCGCTCGCCGCGAACCGGCGCTGAGCCGGCGCGGCGCCGTTCCCGGCGCGCGGATGGAACCGCCGGTGGTGGCGCCGTCCGCTCCGGCGATGGCCGCCGCCCCGGCCAATGCGGTCAGCGCCGCGGTCGCC
>JBDHSR010000238.1:0-5650 GCA_039808305.1 Gemmobacter sp.
GGCGGAGATCACTCGTCCGAAGCGGCGGCGCCGACTTCGTCGAAGAGTTCCGCGATCTCGAACTCGGCCGCGGCTTCGGCCTCGGCGGCGAGTTCCTGGATCGACTTGCCGGAGGCTTGCAGCTCGGCTTCCTCGACCGAACGGGCGACGTTGATCGAGATGCGCACCGAAACCTCGGGGTGCAGCACGACGCTCACCGAATGCAGGCCCAGATCCTTGATCGGACGATCGAGGACGACCTGGCCGCGGTTCACGGTGAAGCCGCCCTCGGTCGCGGCATCCGCCACGTCGCGGGTGGTGACCGAGCCGTAAAGCGCGCCGGCGTCGGAGGCCGAGCGGATCACGATGAAGGACTGGCCGTCGAGCTTGGCGCCCACGGTCTCGGCCTCTTTCTTCGTTTCCAGGTTCTGCACTTCGAGTTGCGCCTTGCGGGCCTCGAAGGACTTGATGTTGGCCTCGGTCGCGCGCAGCGCCTTGCCTTGCGGCAAGAGGAAGTTGCGGCCGTAGCCGTCCTTCACCTTCACCACATCGCCCATCTGGCCGAGCTTGGCCACGCGCTCAAGAAGGATGACTTGCATGTTCGTCGCTCCTTATTTCACGGCATAGGGCAGCAGGGCGAGGAAGCGGGCGCGCTTGATGGCCTGGGCCAGCTCACGCTGCTTCTTCGCCGAGACGGCGGTGATGCGCGACGGCACGATCTTGCCGCGCTCGCTGATGTAGCGTTGCAGCAGACGCACGTCCTTGTAGTCGATCGCAGGCGCGTTGTCGCCCGAGAAGGGGCAAACCTTGCGGCGGCGGAAGAAGGGTTTGTTCGCCATTTGGATGGTCCTTTCCCGTTCAGATCAACGACGACGGTCGCCGCCGAAGCCGCCGCGGTCACCGCCACGGTCGCCCCGGTCGCCGCCGAAGCTGCGCTCGCGCCGCTCGCCCTCGGGGCGGTCGCCACGGTCGCCGCGCTCGCGGTCGTCACGCTTCTGCATCTGGACCGACGGGCCTTCGGCGTGCTTGTCGACCTTGATGGTCAGCACGCGCATCACGTCGTCATGCAGGCGCATCAGGCGTTCCATCTCCTGCACGGCAGCGGCGGGCGCGTCCGATTTCAGGAAGGCGTAATGGCCCTTGCGGTTCTTGTTGATCTTGTAGGCCATCGTCTTGACGCCCCAGTACTCGTGCTCGACGACCTTGCCGCCGTTATCCGCGAGAACCGTGGAGAAATGTTCGATGAGGCCTTCGGCCTGCGCGTTGGACAGATCCTGACGCGCGATCATGACATGCTCGTAGAGAGGCATGTAAGCTCCGTATCACAGGGCGCATTTCATAGGTCGGGCCTTCGGCCTTCCGCGGCCCGTCCACGAGAGGCTGCGCCGGTTCATGGGTCATGCGGAAGGATGGGCTCGCATACACGGCGCGGCGGGGGGGCGCAAGCCTCAACCGGCGAAGCGGCGGGTGTCAGCCGATGACCGAGGGCTTGTTATGGCATATCCGCCGGTCCGGCGCCATGGATGGAACCGCCGCAGGGTGCTGCCGGTTGATCCGCAGCGAATCGCAGACAGGACAGGACGATGAAACGCCTTATCACTTCCACCACCGCGCTGGCGCTCGCGCTTGCCACCATCAACCCGGCCGCGCTGATGGCGCAGACCCCCGGCGCGGCCTGCGAGCAGGGCGGCAAGGCCGCCTGCGAATCCGGCAAGAAGGCGCCGGGCAAGAAGGCCGACGAGGCGCCGAAGAAGAAGAAAAAGGCGGCGGAGGACGGCGCCGGGGCCGAACAGAAGCCGAAGAGGCAGCAGGCCGGGGACGACGCCGCGCCGAAGAGGAAAAAAGCCGCGCAGGAACAGACGGAAGAGGCGGTGAAGCCGAAGAGGAAACCCGCCGCCGAAGAGGCGCCGGCGGGCAAGAAGAAGGCCGCGGGGCAGCAGCCCGCCGGCAAGGCGCAGCAGGAGCGCGGCCTGCCCGCGACGCCGGAGCCGGAGGTCCAGCCGCCCGAGGCCCAGCCGAAGGCCGGCGAGAAGGCCGGCAAGCCGGCAGGCGGGGAGGGGGCGCGCGACAACGCGGCCCCGCGCAAGCCCGGCAAGGAGAAGGCCGGTGAGAAGGCCGGCGCCCCCGACGCCGATACCACGGACAGGACGCGGAAATCCGGCGGCAAGTCCGCCGCGCAGCCGGAGGACCAGCCGGTGATGCCGATGGGCAAGGCCGCGCAGGAATCCGGCCGCAACCCGGCGCTGGTCGAGGCGGAGGGCAAGGCCGCCCCCGCGCCGAAGGCCGCCGAGGCGCTGGACGAGATCCTCGCCGAGGATGCGCCGTCCCGGCCCAGGGGCAAGGCGGCGGTGGAGCGCGGCGGCGCCGATGCCGATGGCACCCCGCGCAAGCCCGGCAAGCCGAAGCGCCCGGCGGCGGCCGACCGGGACTCCGATGCCGGGGATGTGCGGGTGACCGAGACCCGCGTCGGCGAGCGCGACGCCCGCCGCTCCGACCGCGAGCCGGGCGGCCCGCTCGGCTTCGACAAGCAGGGCCGCCCGATCTGGCCGAAGGACCAGACCGCCAGCAAGAAGAGCGGCCTGTCGGATCTGGAGAAGGCGGGGCTGGTCGTGCTCGGCGCGCTGGCGGTGGGGGCGATCCTGAAGAACGGCAACCGCGTGGTGTCGAATACCGGCGACCGGGTGATCGTCGATCGCGGCGACGGGCAATATGTCGTCTGGAAGGATGACGACGCGCTGATCCGCCAGCCGGGCAGCGACGTGCGGACCGAGACCTTCTCCGACGGCTCGACCCGGACCACGGTCTATCGTCCCGACGGCACGCAGATCGTGACGATCCGCGACGCCTCGGGGCGGGTGCTGCGGCGGGCGCGGGTCAATCTCGACGGCACACAGACGCTGTTGATCGACGATCTGAGCGACCGGGTGCAGGTGGTCGATGTCGACCGGCTGCCGAAGCCGAGGCCGGGCGGGCTGGTGGTCTCCACCTCGCAGCAGGACGCGGCGCTGCGCGCGGCGCTCCTGCGCCAGCAGGCCGGGGAGGCGGGCCGCGCCTTCAGCCTCGCCCAGATCCGCGACTATCCGGAAGTGCGGGCGCTGGCGCCGACGGTGAATGTGGACAGCATCACCTTCCCGACCGGCTCTTCGGTGATCGGGCCGTCGGAGGCGCGCAAGCTCGCCGATCTGGGCCGCTTCATGACCGAGATGATCGAGGCGAACCCGGCCGAGATGTTCCTGATCGAGGGCCATACCGATGCGGTGGGCGACGCGGCGATGAACCTCGCGCTGTCCGACCGGCGGGCGGAAAGCGTGGCGCTGGCGCTCACCGAATATTTCGGCGTCGCGCCGGAGAACATGGTGGTGCAGGGCTATGGCGAGGATGAGCTGATCATCGACTCGGCCGGCGACGAGCCGAGGAACCGCCGCGCCGTGGTCCGCATGATCTCGCCCCTGATGCAGCAGGTCACCGCCTCGAACTGAGCGCCCGGACCAGGACGCCCGGCCCTCCCCAGGGCCGGGCGTTTTCCATGGCGGCGGCGCATTGCCGCCCGCGCCGCCCTCCGCAGGGGCGGTTGAAAACGCCCGCGCCGCCCGGCACCTTGGCGGGCGAGGGCGGCGGAGGGCAAAGGCATGGAACACCGGCACGACCAGATTCCCGAAATCGCGCTCGACTGGCACCGGCAGGGCCAGGGCGCGGTGCTCGCCACGGTGATGGAGACCTGGGGCTCCGCCCCGCGCCCGGCGGGCAGCCAGCTCGTCATCGACCGGGCCGGGCGGATCATGGGCTCGGTTTCCGGCGGCTGCGTCGAGGGCGCGGTGGTGACCGAGGCGCTGGAGGCGCTGGCCGAGGGGCGGCCGCGCCTGCTCGCCTATGGCGTCAGCGACGGGACCGCCTTCGCCAGCGGCCTCGCCTGCGGCGGCACCATCCGCATCCTGCTGGAGCCGGTGGGCGCCGCGATGCCCGAGGCGATGCTGGCCGAGCTGGTCGCGGCGCGGGCGGCGCGGCAGCCCCGCGCCTATCAGGTCCATCCCGCGACATGGGCGCGCCGGCTGACCGACGGGCGCGACCGGGCGGAGCGGCTGCGCGCCGACCGCTCCGGGCTGGAGGCCGATGGCTGGTTCGTCGCCATCCACAATCCGCCGCTGCGCCTGGCGGTGGTGGGGGCGGTGCATGTCGCCCAGCCGCTTTGCCCGATGGCGCGGGCCTGCGGCTACGAGGTGGCGCTGATCGACCCGCGCAGCAGCTTCGGCTCGGCCGAGCGCTTTCCGGGCGAGCGCATCCTCGACGACTGGCCGGACGCGGCGCTGGCGGGCCTCGGCCTCGACGCGCGGTCGGCGGTGGTGACGCTGACCCATGACCCGAAGCTCGACGATCCGGCGATCCGCGCGGCGCTGGCCTCGGAGGCGTTCTATCTCGGCTGCCTCGGCGCGCCGCGCACCCATGCGCAACGGGTGGAGCGGCTGGCCGCGGCCGGCATCCCCGCCGCGCAGATCGCCCGCATCCACGCCCCCATCGGCCTCGCCATCGGCGCGAAAAGCCCGGCCGAGATCGCGGTGGCGATCATGGCCGAGGTGACGCGGGCGCTCCGGCGCGGCTGAGGCACGACGGAAAACGGGGACCCCAAGGGTCCCCGCGGATTTCTTCCGGCCGGATCAGCCACCCGTCACTTCGGGGCGATCATCATCACCATCTGCCGGCCTTCCAGCTTCGGCATCGATTCGATCTTGCCCATGTCCGCCACATCGGCGGCGACGCGGTTCAGCAGTTCGAGGCCAAGCTCCTGGTGCGCCATCTCGCGGCCGCGGAAGCGCAGGGTGACCTTCACCTTGTCGCCCTCGCCGAGGAATTTCAGCACCGCCTTCATCTTCACGTTGTAGTCGTGATCGTCGGTGCCGGGGCGGAACTTGATCTCCTTGATCTCGATGATCTTCTGCTTCTTGCGGGCCTCGGCCTCGCGCTTCTGCGTTTCATACTTGAACTTGCCGAAGTCCATGATCTTGCAGACCGGCGGCTCCGCATTGGGCGAGATCTCGACCAGATCCAGCCCCGCCTCCTCGGCCATCGCCATTGCGCGGGCGGGGGAGACGATGCCCACATTCTCGCCATCGGCACCGATCAGGCGGATTTCGGGGGCGCGGATGCGTTCGTTCACGCGGGGGCCCGTCTCGCGTTGCGGAGGGGCGTTGTGGGGTCTGCGGGCTATGGCTTTGATCCTTCTGCCATTGGAATTGCGCGCGCAAAATACTGGCCCCGTCGGCGCAGTTCAACCGGATTCGCGGGGCGGAGGTCCGCCGGTCTGATGCGGCGCGACGTTTTTTCCCCGCCTGCGCGGGACAGAGGGCCTTTCAATCCGCGCCGTTCGGGGCCATCTCTGTGCGCAACCGTCAGTTTCGGCGGCAGGAAGGAGACAGAGATGAACAGCAAGGTCATCATCGGCGGCGTCATCATCGTGGCGGCCGCGGCGGGCTATTATTTCTTCGCCCAGCCGGCGGAGCAGGCGGCGAATGACGCGGCGCAGACCGCGACCGAGGCCGCCGGCGCCGCATCCGAGGCCGCGAACGAGGCTGCGACCGCTGCCGCCACCGCCACCGAAGCCGCCGCCGACGCCGTGGAAGGCGCGGGCGAGGCGGCGACCCAGGCCGCCACCGAGGCCGCGAACGCCGCCGCCGAG
>JBDHSR010000239.1:0-5649 GCA_039808305.1 Gemmobacter sp.
CCCCTGCTCAGTTTCACCGATCGCGGCATCCATTGCCCGGAAGGCGGCTTCCACATCGACCCGTGGCGGCCGGTGGCGCGCGCGCTGGTGACCCATGCCCATTCCGACCATGCCCGCCCCGGCATGGGCGCCTATCTCTGCACGCCCGGCACCCTGCCGGCGTTGCGCCACCGCCTCGGCCCGATCGCCGCCGAGGCCCTGCCCTTCGGCGCGCCGCGCCGGATCGGCGGCGTCACCGTCTCGTTCCATCCCTCGGGCCACCTGCCCGGCGCGGCGCAGATCCGGGTGGAGCGGGCGGGCGAGGTCTGGGTCGTCTCGGGCGACTACAAGCTGGAGGCGGACGGGCTGGCCGAGCCGTTCGAGCCGGTCCGCTGCCATGCCTTCGTCTCGGAATGCACCTTCGGCCTGCCGGTCTTCCGCTGGCGCCCGCAGGCCGAGCTGGTGGCGGAGATCGCCGCCTGGTGGACGGCGAACGCGGCCGAGGGGCGGATGTCGCTGCTCGGCGCCTATTCCCTCGGCAAGGCGCAGCGGCTGATCGCGGCGCTGGCCGGGCACGGCCCGATCCTCACCCATGGCGCGGTGGAGGCGATGAACGCGGCGCTGCGCGACGCCGGCTACATCCTGCCCGCCACGATCCACGCCAGCGGCGGGATCGGCGCGAAGACCCATCCCGGCGCGCTGGTGGTGGCGCCGCCCGGCGCGCTCGGCTCGGCCTGGGCCGACCGTTTCGGGCCGGCGGCCGAGGCGATGGTCTCGGGCTGGATGGCGGTGCGCGGCATCCGCCGCCGGCGTGGCGCCGGCACCGGCTTCGCGCTGTCCGACCATGCCGACTGGGACGGGCTGAACACCGCGATCCGCGCCACCGGCGCCGAACGCGTCTTCGTCACCCACGGCTTCACCGCGCCGTTCCGGCAATGGCTGGCCGAACAGGGCCATGACGCCCATGTCGTCCCCACCCACGCCCCGCCGCCCGAGGCGGAGGCGGACGGCGACACGGACGCGCCGGCGCCGTGATCCGCCACCGGGACGCGGCAGCGCGCCCGGTCAGGGGCCGTAGGTGCGGGCCTCGGGCGGGGTGGTGTCGATCAGCCCGCGCAGCAGCGCGAGGAAGGCGGTCTCGGCCCGGTTGTGCCGCGCCTTCGGGTTATGGGCGAGATGCACGTCGATGGCGGGCGGCGTCTCGTAGGGCGGCAGCCGCCAGAGCCTGCCGGAGCGGATGTCCTCCTCGACCACATGCAGCGGCAGCGGGCCGATGCCGAGACCGGCGAGGATCATCCGGCGCACCTCCTCCAGATGGGTCGATTGCCCGACCGGGCCGGAGAGCCCGGCGGCGAGGCGCAGTTCGGTGACGGCGGCGAGCGCGTCGCCCAGCCGGTCGGTCTGGAAGCTGACCGCGCGATGGCCGGCGAGATCGGCGAGCGCCAGCCCCGTCCGGCCGTAGAGCGGATGGCCGGGGCCGCAGAACAGCCCGAAGAACTCGCGATAGACCGGGATCGTGGCCAGCGCGGCGGGCGGATCGGCCAGCAGGCAAAGCGCGAGGCTGGCGCGCCCCTCGGCCACCCGCGCCAGGGCCTCGCGCGAGGGCAGGATGTCGATGGAGAGCGTGGCCTTCGGGTGGCTGGCATGGAAGCGGCCGAGCGCGGTGTCGAGCAGCGGCGAGACCACATGCGAGGCCAGCGCCAGGGTGACCTCGCCCGCGATCTCGCCCTCGGCCTCGGCCATGGCGAGGGCGGCGCGCAGGATGGCGGCGCGCACCTCGCGCGCCTCGGGCAGCAGCGCCGCGCCCTGCGGGGTCAGCGCGAAATGGCCCGGATCGCGCTCGATCAGCCGGTGGCCGGTGCGCTCTTCCAGCCGCCGCAGCGCCTGGCTGACCGAGGGCTGTTTCAGCCCCAGCCGGTCGGCGGCGGCGGTGACGGAGCCCGCCTCGGCCAGCGCCAGAAAGACGCGCAGCAGGTTCCAGTCGAGGTCGCGGGCCAGTTTCTCGGCGGGGGACAGGCGGGGCATCGCATTGATACTATCAATGAAGATGATTTCGACAATCCATTTTGAGAATGGAAGGCGCCGCGCCATAGTCGGGGCGACAACAGCGGCGGAGCGGGCGATGAGCCATCTTTTCTACCTGTCCTCGGCGGCGCGGCCGGTGCTCGACCGGGCCGAGGGCATCTATATGTGGGACCGTTCGGGGCAGCGCTTCATCGACGGATCCTCGGGCGCCATGGTCAGCAATATCGGCCATTCCAATCCGGCGGTGCTAGCGGCGATGCGGGCGCAGATGGAGCGTTCGACCTTCGGCTACCGGCTGCATTTCGAGACCGAGCCGGGCGAGCGGCTGGCGGCGAAGCTGGCCGGCCTCAGCCCCGAGGGGATGGAGAAGGTGTTCTTCGTCTCCGGCGGGTCGGAGGCGGTGGAAAGCGCCGTGAAGCTCGCCCGGCAATGGGCGGTGGCGACCGGGCAGGACCGCCGCTGGAAGGTGATCTCGCGCTTTCCCTGCTATCACGGCTCGACGCTCGGCGCGCTGTCGCTGACCGGCTACGACCCGCTCACCGATCCGTTCCGGCCGCTGATGGTGGAGATGCCGAAGATCCCCGCGCCGCGCGCCTGGCTCGACGGGCTGGACATCGACGACCCGGCGACCGGCGCGCATTACGCCGCGATGCTGGAGGCGAAGATCCTCGCCGAGGGGCCGGAGACGGTGCTCGCCTTCATCCAGGAGCCGGTGGGCGGCGCCTCGACCGGGGCGCTGGTGCCGCCCGCCGGTTATATGCAGGCGGTGCGCGCGATCTGCGACCGCTATGGCATCCTGCTGATCCATGACGAGGTGATGAGCGGCGGCGGGCGCGTGGGCGCCTTCCTCGGCGGCGATCTCTGGGGGATCGTGCCGGACATCGTGGCGATCTCCAAGGGCTTCGGCGCGGGCTATGTGCCCTTGGGCGCCATGGTGGCGCAGGCGCGCATCGTCGATGCGGTGCAGGCGCAGGGCGGCTTCCTGCATGGCCATACCTATGCCGGCAATCCGCTGGCCTGCGCCGCCGGCCTCGCGGTGCTGGAAGAGATCGAGCGGGCCGACCTGATGGGCAATGCGCGCCGCATCGGGGCGCTGCTGAAGGGCCGCCTCGGCAACCTCATGCAGCGCTATGGCTGCATCGGCGACGTGCGCGGCGAGGGGCTGCTGCTCGCCTTCGAGATGGTGGCCGACCGCGAGAGCCGCGCCGCCCTGCCCAAGGCGATGAACGCCCATGACGAGCTGGTGGAGCGCGCCTATGCCGAGGGCCTCATCATCTATTCCCGCCGCTCGCGCGGGGGCTATGAGGGCGACCATTTCCTCGTCTGCCCGCCGATGATCACCACCGAGGATCAGGTGGACGAGATCATGGAGAAGCTGACCCGCGCGCTGGACGGCTTCGTCTCCGCCCATGCCGGGGAATTGCCGTGAGGATCGTCATCTCCTGCGCCGTCACCGGCTCGATCCATACCCCGTCGATGTCGCCGCATCTGCCCTACCGGGCCGAGGACATCGCGGAGCAGGCGCTGGGCGCGGCGGCGGCCGGGGCGGCGATCCTGCATCTGCATGCCCGCGACCCGGAGGATGGCCGCCCCTCGGCCTCGGTCGCGCATTGGCGCGGCTTCCTGCCGCGCATCGCCGCAGGCTGCGACGCGGTGGTCAACATGACCACCGGCGGCTCGGCGGTGATGACGCTGGAGGAGCGGCTGGCCGCGCCGATGGCCTTCGCGCCCGAGATGTGCAGCCTGAACATGGGCACGATGAATTTCGCGCTTTACCCGATGGCCGAAAAGCCGCGCGACTGGCGCTTCGGCTGGGAAGAGCCGTTCCTGCGCGGCTCGGACGATCTGGTGTTCAGGAACACCCCGCGCGACATCGAGGGCGTGCTGCGCCGGATGGGCGCCGAGCGCGGCGCGCGGTTCGAATTCGAATGCTACGACCTGAGCCATCTGCACATGCTGCGGCATTTCATGGATCGCGGGCTGGTCGAGGGGCCGGTCTTCCTGCAATTCGTCATGGGCGTCCTCGGCGGCATCGCGGCGGAGCCGGAGCATCTGGTGCATATGAAGCAGACCGCCGACCGGCTGTTTCCGCGCTACGAATGGTCGGTGCTGGCGGCGGGGCGGCGGCAGATGGAGTTCGCGGCGATGGCGGCGGCGATGGGCGGCCATGTCCGCGTCGGGCTGGAGGACAACCTTTATCTCGCGCGCGGCGTTCTGGCGAAATCCAATGCCGAGCAGGTGGCGAAGGTGCGCGGCATCGCCGAGGCGCTGGGCCGCGTGGTGGCGACCCCGGCCGAGGCGCGGGCGCTGCTGGGGCTGAAGGGAAAGGTGGCCTTCGGATGCGCATGAGGCTGGCGGTTCCGGGCGAGGGCGCGCGGGTCAATGCGGCGCTGCGGGCGCTGTCGGCGGATATGGGCGATACCCATCGCGCCACCGACGAGATGATCGAACGCGCCTGTTTCGGGCCGGCCCAGGCGCTTTATGCGATGCTGGCCGAGGCGGAGGACGGGTTGCGCGGCCTCGCCGCCTTCTCGCCGCAGGTCTCCACTTGCCGGGGGGTGATCGGGGTCTATGTCTCCGATGTCTGGGTGGACGGCGCGGCGCGGGGGCAGGGCCTCGGGCAGCGCCTGCTCGCGGCGGTGCGCGACGAGGCGGCGCGGCTTTGGGGGCCGGGCTATCTGCGGCTGGCGGTCTATGACGACAATGCCGGCGCAAGGCGGTTTTACGAGCGGCTGGGCTTCCGGGCCAGGCCGGAGGACATCTGGCTGACGCTGGAAGGCGCGGCACTGGAGGCGATATGAGGGCGTTTCTCGACGCGCGGCAGGCGGCGCATGACCCGCGCATGTTCATGGCGAACGGCCAGCGCCAGCCCAACCCGGAAAAGCCCGAACGCATCGCGGTGCTGAAGGCCGGGGCCGAGGCGGCGGGCGCGGTGTTCGAGGCGCCGCGCGATTTCGGCATGGGGCCGGTCGCCGCCGTCCATTCGGCGGAATACCTCGCCTTCCTTGAAACCGCGCATGCCCGCTGGCGCCGGATCGAGGGCGCGGCGGAGGAGGTGATCCCCAATATCCACCCCGACCGGCGCGGCGCCAATTACCCCAAGTCGGTGCTGGGACAGGCGGGCTACCATCAGGCCGACACCGCCTGCCCGATCGCCGCCGGCACATGGGATTCCGCCTATTGGTCGGCGCAGACCGCGCTTTCCGCCGCCGGAGCGGTGGCGGAAGGTGCGCGGGCGGCCTATGCGCTGTCCCGCCCGCCGGGGCATCACGCCTTCGCCGATCTGGCCGGGGGCTTCTGCTTCCTCAACAATTCCGGCATCGCGGCGGAATGGCTGCTGGCGCAGGGGCTGCGCCCGGCGATCCTCGACGTGGACGTGCATCACGGCAACGGCACGCAGGGCATGTTCTACCGGCGCCGCGACGTGCTGACCGTCAGCCTCCATGCCGACCCGGACCGCTTCTATCCCTTCTACTGGGGCGCGGCGCAGGAGCGCGGCGAAGGCGCGGGCTTGGGCTTCAACCTCAACCTGCCGCTGCCGCGCGGCACCGACGACGCGGGCTATCTGGAGGCGCTGGCGGTGGCGCTGGCCCGCATCCGCGCCTTCGGGGCGGATGTGGTGGTGGTGGCGCTCGGCCTCGACGC
>JBDHSR010000240.1:0-5644 GCA_039808305.1 Gemmobacter sp.
CTGGCGGTCTGGCGCGGGCTGGCGGGCTGGCCGTTCCGCATCGGCTCGGCGCTCGCCCTGCTGGCGGCGCTCGCCAATCCCTCGATCCACGAGGAGGACCGCGCGCCCCTCTCCGACATCGTGATCGCCGTGGTGGACGAGACGGCGAGCCAGGGCGTGTCCGACCGCGAGGCGCAGACCGAGGCGGCGCTGGCCGCGCTCCGGGCCGAGGTGGCGGCGATGCCCGGCACCGAGCTGCGGGTGGCGCGCGTGGCGGACGCGCCGGAGAATGGCGGCTCGCCGGTCATGGCCACGCTGGCCGAGGCGCTGGCGGCGGAGCTGCGCGCGCGGGTGGCCGGCGCGGTGATCCTGTCCGACGGGCAGGCGCATGACGCCGGCCTCGCGCCGCCGATGCCCGCGCCGATGCACCTGCTGCTGACCGGGCGCGCGGCGGACTGGGACCGCAGGCTGATCGTGAAGAACGCCCCCGCCTTCGCCATTCTGGGCGAGCCGGTGACCCTGACGCTCAGGGTGGAGGATCAGGGCGCGGCGCCGGAAGCCGAGGGGGCCATGGCTGATCTTTCCATCGCCGTCGATGGCGGCCCGCCGCAATGGTATTCCGTCCCGGTGGGCGAGGATCTGGATCTGCCGGTCACCCTGCCGCATGGCGGCCAGAACATCCTGCAATTCGAGGTGGCGGAGGCGCCGGGGGAGCTGACCACCCGCAACAACGCCTCGGTCACCACGATCAACGGCGTGCGCGACCGGCTCCGGGTGCTGCTGGTCTCGGGCGAGCCGCATGCCGGCGAACGGGTCTGGCGCAACCTGCTGAAATCCGACCCTTCGGTCGATCTGGTGCATTTCACCATCCTGCGGCCGCCGGAAAAGCAGGACGGCATCCCGGTGGAGGAACTGTCGCTCATCGCCTTCCCGACGCGGGAGCTGTTCGTCGAGAAGATCGACGAATTCGACCTCATCATCTTCGACCGCTACCGGCTGCGCGGCATCCTGCCCTTGCCCTATCTGGAAAACGTGCGGGACTATGTGACGCGGGGCGGCACGGTGCTGGTGGCGGCGGGGCCGGAATTCGGCACGGCCGACAGCCTCTGGCGCTCGCCGCTGGCCGAGATCCTGCCGGTCAGCACCACCAGCCGCGTGCTGGAGGGCGGCTTCCGGCCGAAGCTCACCCCGCTCGGCCAGCGCCATCCGGTGACCCAGGGGCTGGAGGCGCTGGCGCCGGAAGGCGGCTGGGGCCGCTGGTTCCGCCAGATCGAGATCGCGGCGCGCGGCGCGGGGCAGGTGGTGATGGAGGGGGCCGAGGGCAAGCCGCTCCTCGTGCTCTCGCGCGAGGGGGAGGGGCGGGTGGCGGTGCTCGCCTCCGATCACGCCTGGCTCTGGGGGCGCGGCTACGAGGGCGGCGGGCCGCAGCTCGAACTGCTGCGGCGGCTGGCGCACTGGATGCTGAAGGAGCCGGAGCTGGAGGAGGAGACCCTCGCCGCCCTGCCCGATGCCGAGGGGCGGCAGTTGACGGTGACGCGGCGCACGCTGTCCGAGGCGCCGCCCGGTCCGGCCATCGTCACCGGCCCGGATGGCGCGGAAACCCCGCTCACGCTGGCCCCGCGCGCGCCGGGGCGGTTCGAGGCCGCGATGCCGGCGCCGCAGGTCGGCCTCTACCGCATCCGGCAGGACGAGCTGGAGACCGTGGTGGCGCTCGGCCCGCCCGCGCCGCGCGAGTTCGAGCAGACCATCGCCTCCGACGCCGTGCTGCGCCCGGCGGTCGAGGCGACGGGCGGCGGCGTGCTGCGGCTGGAGGACGGGCTGCCGGACCTGCGCCGGGTCGGCGAGGGCCGTGCCGCCGCCGGGCGCGGCTGGATCGGCATCACCCCGCGCGGCGCCTTCCTCACCCAGGATGTGCGGGTGGCCGCGCTGCTGCCGGGCTGGGCCTGGCTGCTGATCGCCGCCGCGCTGGCGCTCGCCGCCTGGCTGCGCGAGGGGCGGCGGGGGCCGGGAAAGCCCGCTTTGTGAATCCCGCCCGCTGAGGCATGATGCTCCGGCGGACCCCGAGTCCGCCGGATTTTTCATGGCATTTTTCAAGCGGAGACACAGATGGCCGGAGCGGTTGATGTTGTCATTGTGGGTGCCGGGGCGGCGGGATTGGCCGCGGCGAAGATGCTGGCGGCTCTGGGCCGCAGTTTCGTGGTGCTGGAGGCGATGGGCCGTATCGGCGGCCGGGCCTGGACCACGCGCGAGGATTTCGGGGTGCCCTTCGACATCGGGTGCGCCTGGCTGCATGCCGCCGATCGCAACCCCTTCCTGCCCGAGGCGCGGGCGGCGGGCTGGACGCTCCATCATCACGACATGGGGCTGGACCATCTCTATTTCGGCCCCCGCCGCGCCTCGGCCGAGGATATGGAGCGGATGCGCGGCGCCGAGCTGGCGATGGCCGATTGCATCGCCCGCCACCAGGGGGCGGAGGACCGGCTGTCCGCCGTCCTGGCCGATTGCCATTACCTGCGGGCGAATTCCACCTTCTGCGGCCCGATGGATTTCGGCGCCGACGACGACGAGATCTCCATCGCCGATTTCCGCGCCGCCGCCGATCTCGACCCCAACTATTTCACCCGCGAGGGGTTCGGCGCGCTGATCCATCGCTGGGGCGCCGATGTGCCGGTCCATATGAACACCCCGGCGCAGCGCATCCGCTGGGACGGGCCGGGGGTGGTGGTGGAAACCCCGCGCGGCGCGCAGGCGGCGCGGGCGGCGATCGTCACCGTCTCGACCGGGGTGCTGCAATTCGACGGGATCGACTTCTTCCCCGCCCTGCCGGTCGAGACGCAGGAGGCGATCTTCGACCTGCCGATGGGGCTTCTGACCAAGATCCCCGTCGCGGTCAGCGGCACCCGGCTGGGCCTCGCCCCCTTCGACGACCTGCTGATCGAGCGGCATGCGCGGCATGACCTCTATTTCCTCTGCTTCCCCTTCGACCTCGACCTGATGGTCGGCTTCGTCGGCGGCGATTTCGCCTGGGAGATGGAGGCGGCGGGGCCGGAGGCGGCGGTGGATTTCGTGTCCGACCGGCTGGTGGAGATCTTCGGCGCCGACATCCGCCGCCATCTCGGCCATGGCATGATGACCCGCTGGGGCGGCGAGCGCTGGGTGCGTGGCGCCTATGCGGCGGCGCGTCCGGGCCGGGCGGGGGCCCGGGCCGCGCTGGCCCGGCCGGTGGGGGACCGCATCTGGTTCGCGGGCGAGGCGCTGGCCGGGCCGCTGATGCAGACGGCGGGCGGCGCGCGGCTGTCGGGCGAGGCGGCGGCGCGGGCGGTCTCAGTCCTCCTCTGACAGCCGGGCGGCGATGGCCTCGCGGCTTTGCGAGGCGAATTCGCGCCGGATCAGCGTGGCGAAGGTGGCGCTCATCGTCGCCAGCAGCACCCAGGGACCGGCGAGCCAGCCGAGCGCCCCCAGCGCGCAATAGACCGAGCGCAGGCCGCGGTTGTAGTTGCGCGCGGCGGTGATGTTCACCTCGGCCGCCCGCGCCGCGCGGTCGTAGGCGCGCGGATGCGCCGGGTCGTTCGGCACCGAGGCCATCAGCACCGAGCAATAGCCGAACAGCCGGTGCGACCAGACGAATTTCAGGAAGGCGTTGACGAGAAAGCCCAGCACCAGCAGGATTTTCGCCTTGAGCAGCAAGGCCGGGTCGGGATGGAGCTGGAAGCTCAGCGCCAGCCCCTGCAACGGCGTGGTGTCGGCCAGCAGCGCCAGCCCCGCGCCGAGGCCGAGCAGGCAGGACGAGGCGTAGAAGGTGATGCCCTGCCGCAGCCCGTCGAGGATGCTGGCGTCGAAGATGCGCGGCTGGCGCGTCACGAATTCCCGCATCCAGTCGCGCCGGTAAAGCGCCATGATCTGCGAGACCGACAGCCGGCGCAGATCCGGTTTCTCGATCAGCCGTTGCAGCAGCACCGCCCCGGCCAGCGTATAGCCGGCCGCGACCAGATCGGCGGCGGAGAACAGGTTCAGCAACGAAGAGACGTCCATGTCCCTGTCTAGCGCCCGGCGCGCGGCTTGCCAAATGGCAAAACTGGTTACATGATCTTACCAATAACCGAAGGTGCGCCCGCCATGGATCTGCCAGCCCCCCGCCCGGACCTGCTGTCGCTGAAGCCGCGCCTGGCGCGGCGGCTGCTGGCGGCGCTGCCGGCCGACGCGGTGGTGCAGGACGGCCATGAGCTGCGCGCCTATGAATGCGACGCGCTTTCGGCCTATCGCTGCCCGCCGCTGCTGGCGGTGCTGCCGCGCTCGACCGCCGAGGTTTCGGCGGTGCTGCGCATCTGCCACGAGGAGGGCGTGCCGGTGGTGCCGCGCGGGGCCGGCACCTCGCTCGCGGGGGGCTCGCTGCCCACCGCCGACAGCGTGGTGCTGGGCGTGGCGCGGATGAACCGGGTGCTGGAGGTGAGCCTGCCCGACCGTTTCATCCGGGTCGAGGCCGGGCGCACCAACCTTTCGGTCACGGCGGCGGTGGAGGAGGAGGGTTTCTTCTACGCCCCCGACCCGTCGAGCCAGCTCGCCTGCGCCATCGCCGGCAATATCGCGATGAATTCGGGCGGGGCGCATTGCCTGAAATATGGCGTCACCACCAACAACCTGCTGGGCGTGACGCTGGTGCTGATGGACGGCACGGTGGTGGAGATCGGCGGGCCGTGGATGGATGCGCCGGGGCTCGACCTGCTCGGCGTCGTCTGCGGCTCGGAAGGGCAGTTGGGCGTGGTGACCGAGGCGGTGCTGCGCATCCTGCCGAAGCCCGAGGGCGCGCTGCCGGTGCTGATCGGGTTCGGCTCGTCCGAAGTGGCGGGGGCCTGCGTGTCGGACATCATCAAGGCCGGCGTGCTGCCGGTCGCCATCGAGTTCATGGACGGCCCCTGCATCAGGGCCTGCGAGGCCTTCGCCCATGCCGGCTACCCGGAGTGCGAGGCGCTGCTGATCGTCGAGGTCGAGGGGGCGGAGGAGGAGATCCGCCACCAGCTTGGCCTCATCACCGCGATCGCCCGGCGGCACGATCCGGTGGCGCTGCGCGAGGCCGCCGATGCCGAGCAGGCCCGCCGCATCTGGCTCGGCCGCAAGTCGGCTTTCGGGGCGATGGGGCAGATCAACGACTATATGTGCCTCGACGGCACCATCCCGGTCTCCAGCCTGCCGCATGTCCTGCGCCGGATCGGCGAGCTGAGCGCGGAATACGGCTTGGACGTAGCGAACGTTTTCCATGCCGGGGACGGCAATATGCACCCGCTGATCCTGTATGATGCGAACAAACCGGGCGAGCAGGAGACATGCGAGGCCTTCGGGGCGGAGATCCTGAAGCTCTGTGTCGAGGTGGGCGGCTGCCTGACCGGCGAGCATGGCGTGGGGGTCGAGAAGCGCGACCTGATGGAGGTGCAATACGGGCCGGAGGATCTGGAGGCGCAGCTGCGGGTGAAGGATGTGTTCGACCCGGAATGGCTGCTGAACCCGGCCAAGGTGTTTCCGCTGCATGTGACGGCCCGGCGGCGCGCCGGTTGAGAGCGCCGGGGGCTGTCTGCCCCCGGACCCCCGAGGATATTTTCGGACAGAAAATGCAGCAGATGGTTCGACCGGCGACAGAGGGTGAGGTGGCGGAGGCGATCCGGGGCGCCTC
>JBDHSR010000241.1:0-5592 GCA_039808305.1 Gemmobacter sp.
TGGCTGGTCGAAACGCTCGCCGCGCAGGGGAGCCTGATCCGCAGCCCGACCACCTTCCGCACCGAGGATGGCCGCTTCTTCGGTTTCGAGGGCTCGCTCGGCGTTTCGACCGGCATGTGGAACGGGTGGCCCGCGCCGATCTGGAGGCGCGGGCGCTGGCGCTGGCGGCGGGGCTGGAGGCGGGGCCGGACGGGCGGCCGGTGCTGGCCGCGCCGCCCGCCGATCCGCGCTATGCGCGGCCGCTTTCAGGCCATTACTGGCAGATCGCGCTGGAGGGCGAGGTGCTGCGCTCGCGCTCGCTCTGGGATCATGTTCTGGCGCTGCCGGAGCCCGCACCGGACCCCGGCGCGGCCCGTCTGCTCACCCTGCCCGGCCCGCGCGACGAAAGCCTGCTGGTGCTCGACCGCAGCCTGCGGCTGGGCACCGGGGCGCAGGCGCCCCGTATCCGGCTGAGCCTCGCCGCCGACCGGGCAGAACTGACGGCGGCGCGGCGCGAGTTCCTTGGCGATCTGGCGCCGTTCCTCGGGCTGCTGGGCATAGCGCTCGTCGCGGCCTCGGCGGTGCAGGTGACGGTGGGGCTGCGGCCGCTGCGCGCGGCGCAGGCGCGGGTGGCCGATCTGGGCGCCGGACGGCGGCGGCGGATGGGCGGCGGCCTGCCCGCCGAGGTCATGCCGCTCGCCGCCGAGATCGACGCGCTGCTCGACGCCCGCGCGGCGGAACTGGAGCGGGCGCGGCTGCGGGCCGGGGATCTGGCGCATGGGCTGAAGACCCCGCTCCAGGCGCTGGAGGGCGACGCAGCGCAGTTGCGCGCGCGCGGACAGGACGACATCGCCGCCAGCATCGGCACGGTGGTCACCGCGATGCGCCGGCATGTGGAGCACGAACTCGCCCGCGCCCGGATGCAGCACGACCACGCCCATGCCGAGGCCGACCCGGCGGAGATCCTGCGCAAGGTGGTCGCGGTGCTCCGCCGCACCCCGCGCGGGGCGGAGTTGGACTGGCGCATCGACGCCGGCCCCGGCCTGCGCGCCCGGATCGACCCGGCCGACCTGACCGAGATGCTGGGCGCGCTGGCCGAGAACGCGATGCGCCACGCCGCGCGGGCGGTGGAGATCACGGTGACGGCCGAGGGCGCGCGGCTGCGGCTCAGCCTCTGCGACGATGGCCCCGGCGTGCCGGAGGCCGAACTGCCGCATCTGACCCGGCGCGGCACCCGGCTGGACGAGAGCGGGCCGGGCCATGGCATCGGCCTCGCCATCGTGGCCGACATCGTGGCGGCGGCGGGGGGCGAGTTGCGATTGGCCAATGCCGATCCGGGCTTTCTGGCCGAGATCCTGCTGCCCCGGGCCGGGAACTGACGGACCGTCCGGGGAGTTGAAGCGGCCATGGATCGCCGGCAGGATGCGCGCGTGACAAGGGAGGGCGGGATGGAACGGCTGGTCATCCTCACCGGGGCGGGCATCAGCGCCGAAAGCGGGCTGGGCACCTTCCGCGACAAGGACGGGCTCTGGACGCGCTACGACCTGAGCGACGTGGCGACGCCGGAGGGGTTCGCCCGCGATCCGCGGCTGGTGCTGGATTTCTACAACGCCCGCCGCGCCAATGCCCGCGCCGCCAGCCCCAACGCCGCGCATCTGGCGCTGGCGAAGCTGGAGCGGGACTGGCCGGGCGAGCTTCTGGTCGTGACGCAGAATGTCGACGACCTGCACGAGCGGGCCGGGTCGCGGCGGGTGCTGCACATCCATGGCGGGCTGGACGGCGCGCTCTGCCCCGGTTGCGGCGCGCGCTGGCCGGCGCCGGAGCGGATGCGGCCCGACGACCGCTGCCCCGATTGCGGCGCCCTGCCCCGGCCCGACATCGTATGGTTCGGCGAATATCCCTACCACATGGAGGAGATCGGGGCGGCGCTGCGCCGGGCCGACCTCTTCGTCGCCATTGGCACCTCGGGCACCGTCTATCCGGCGGCGGGCTTCGCGCAGGAGGCGGCGCAGGCGGGGGCGCATTGCCTGGAGCTGAATGCCGAGGCCAGCGCCACGGCATCCGATTTCGCGGAGTTGCGGCTTGGCCCCGCCACGCGCATCGTCCCCGAATGGGTGGAGGAGATGTTGGCGCGGCGGGGCTGACCGGTCAGTTCGAGGCGCCGTGGCCGTGGCCCGTGCCCTCCATCTGCATCCCGTCCATCGCGCCACCCTGCCGCTCCAGATCGACCGGCACGTCGATGGCGACGGCCCCGGCCTTCTCGAAGGTCAGCGTCAGATGCACGGTGTCACCCTGCGCGAGCGGCTGGGCGAGGCCCATCAGCATGATATGGTCGCCGCCGCGCGCCAGCGCGTGATGGCCGCCGGCCGGGATCTCGAACCCCTCCTTCACCTCCATCATCTGCGCCACGCCATTGGCGTCGATCTGGTGGGTGTGAAGCTCCACCTTCCCGGCACTGTCGGAGGCGGCGGCGATCAGGCGGTCGGCCTCGGCCCCGTGATTCTCGATCACCATGAAGGCGGCGCCGGTCTTGGCCATCTTGCCGGCGCTGCGGGCATAGGCGTCGGTCACGGTGATGCCGTCGGCGAAGACGGGCAGGGCGAAAAGGGTCGCGGCGGCGACCAGAAGCGATTTGCGAAACATGTCTCTGTCCTTGTGATTCCGGTTGGTCGGGCGGGATCAGGACAGGCGCGGCGGGTCGCGGGCCTGCGGCCGCGGCGCGTCCTGCGCCAGCGGGAGCAGGCGAATCGCCGGGGCGGCGATCTCGGTCCGGCCGGTCGGCCGCCGCGGCAGGTCGAGCCCCGGCAGCACCGCCCAGCCGGCCAGGATGCAGTCCGGGCAGGGATGCCCCGCGACGACCGGATTGCCCCGCGCGTCGAGGCTGAGGCCGATCTCGCCCTCACCGGTGCACAGGACGACGGTCGCGGCGGCCGGGGCCTGCGCCCGCACCATCATCATGCCGGCCCCGCCGATGGCGAAGGCCAGCGCGAGGGTCAGGCGGAGAAGGGCGGTCAGCGGCGACATGGGACGACTCTAGCAGGTGCCGCTCCAGTTGCCCATATTCGCAACCCGCCGTCTTTGTTGCCGATCAAACGCGAAAGCCCCGCCGGAGGGCGGGGCATGACGCGGCGGGAAAGCCGATGCTCAGGCGGCGGCCTGGGCCTTGGCGATCTCTTTCTTGATCTTCAGCGCCTTGTCCGACAGCTCGTCGTCCTTCGCCTTGGCGAGGAAGGCGTCGAGCCCGCCGCGATGGTCGACGGTGCGCAGCGCGGCCGCCGAGATGCGCAGCTTGAACGACTGGCCCAGAACATCGGAGATCAGGGTCACTTCGTTCAGGTTCGGCAGGAAACGCCGTTTGGACTTGTTGTTGGCGTGGCTGATGGTGTTGCCGACCATCGGCCCCTTGCCACTGAGTTCGCAGACGCGCGACATCGTGCTGTTCCTTGTCTTTCGGACCCTTGCCCTGCGGCAGCGACCCGGAGTAACACCAGCGGAGCCCGCCCGCTGGCAGGTTCCGAATTCCATCGCCGCCGTTTAGGCGGAAATCCGGCCAGCGTCAAGCGATTCACCGGGCATCGCCCGCGCTTCCAGCGCCAGCAGCCGTTCTTTTCGCCACAGGCCCCCGCCATAGCCGGTCAGGCTGCCATCCGCCCCGATCACCCGATGGCAGGGAATCGCGATGGCGACCGGGTTCGCGCCATTCGCCGCCGCCACCGCGCGCACCGCGTCGGGCCGGCCGAGACGCGCCGCCAGGGCGGAATAGCTGACCCTCCGCCCCGCGGGAATGCGCCGCAACTCCTGCCACACCGCCTGCCGGAACGGGGTGCCGAGCGGGGCGAGCGGCAGGTCGAACGCCTCCTCCTCCCCGGCGAAATAGCGGCGCAGCGCGGCCTCCAGCCGCCCGGAAAGCGGGGTGCGGCCGATCCCGACCGCGCCCCGCGCGGCCAGCGCCCGCATCTCGCGCCGCAGGATGGGACGCGAGATGAATTCGAGCAGCCGGATGGCGGAATCGCAGACCGCGATCATGCCGCCCAGCGGCGTCTCGATCAGGCTCGCCCGCATTTCCGCCCCGGCGGAGACCGGGCGGCCGGTCAGATCCGGCAGGGCCGCGGCCAGCGCCGCTTCATCGGCGATGGTCGCGCCCAGCGGGTCGCAGCGCTTGCAGGGGCGGAAGCCGGCTTCGATGCAGGCGGCGGGGCTGGCATGGAAGCCGCAATTGCGCCTGAGCGCGGGCGGGGCCGGGCAGCTCGGCCGGCAGAAGATTCCGGTCGAGGCGACGGCGACCCAGATCTGGCCGTCCCAGGCCGGATCGC
The DNA here is from genome assembly GCA_039808305.1 of Gemmobacter sp. Taxonomy (GTDB): domain Bacteria; phylum Pseudomonadota; class Alphaproteobacteria; order Rhodobacterales; family Rhodobacteraceae; genus Gemmobacter. The sequence continues at coordinate 4,293 of JBDHSR010000241.1, forward strand.
GGGCGAGGAGGGCCTGATACAGGTGGTCGGGATCGGGAAGATATTGCGTCATGCCCTCAGCCTAGCCGATTCGCCCCCGCCGCGCCGCCCGGATCCTGCGCTATCGGCAGAGCGCGCGCAGCGCGGCGTCCAGCCGGTTCCTCGGCAGCAGGACCAGCATGCCCGGCGTCTCGAACCGCAGCTCCACCCGGCCGCCGGCCACCTGGTTGGAGGTGCCGATGCGCCCCGCCGGCGCCAGATCCAGCCCGTCGATCGGCCAGCGCAGCCCCCGGCTTTCGCCGCGCACCGGCGCCATCGGGAACAGCGACAGCCGGTCGCCGGGCCGCAGATCCAGCGCGATCTCCGGCGGGGCGGCGAACACCACGTCGCGCGGCCCGATCAGCAGGCAGGGCATCGCCCCCGCCGTCGCGGCATGGGCCAGAAGCCCGTTCAGCACCGCGAGCTCATGGTCGATCCGCCCGCCCGCGACGCCCACCGCCAGCACGAAGGGCGCGCGGACCGAACGCAGCACCTTGTCGAAATCCGTGCTCTCCTGTTCCGCGATGCGGTGGAGGCGCGCCGCCCCGAGCGTCGCGCGCGCATGATCCGACAGCGAATCGAGATCCCCGATCACCGCGCGCGGCGTAGCCCCCAGCGCCAGCGCCCGGTCCGCCCCGCCATCCGCCGCCACCAGGACCGGCGCCCGACGCAGCGCCAGCGCCAGATCACGTTTCGGACAAGGCCCGCCCGCGACCAGCGTGATCGCTTCGGAAGATTCGACAATCGGGTGATTCATGCGGATACTGTTCTGAATTAAGGCAAGGTTCCGGCGTCAGGGCCATAATCAATCCTTCAAATTACCCCTATCTGTCCACGGAATTGATCGGTGCCCCGGTAGAGTGGCTGGATAGGTTTGTAGAAGGCGAGCATCCGATGATCGGAGCAAGTAAGATACTCACGGTGTCCTATGGCACCTTCTCCTGCACGCTGGAGGGATTCGACGATCCCTTCAACACGATGAAGGCGATTGCCGAGTATTTCCGCGATCTTGCCGCCGAGGACCGCTATTTCGGCGCCGAACCGCCGACCCCCGACGCCGCCATGCTGCACCGGATCGCCGAACGCGAGATCCAGCGCCGGGTGGAGGCGAAGATCAACGAGAACGGCGTGGTGCTGCGCGCGGCCGACCTGGCGCCGGACGCCTCGCGCCTGCCACCGCCGGAGACGCGGCAGCCTGCGCCGGAGCCCGCGCCCGTGGCCGGGACCGCCGCGACGGCAGCACCTTCCACCGCCGGGCCCGCCGAGACCGAGCCGCCCGCCG
>JBDHSR010000242.1:0-5564 GCA_039808305.1 Gemmobacter sp.
TCCATCAGATATTTGCCCGAGGGCATCAGGTTCACGATGGTCGCCACGTCGCGGCCGCAGCGGTCCCAGTCGTCCAGCGTCAGATCCACCCCCACCCGTCCGGCGATGGCCAGAAGATGCACCACGGCGTTGGTGGAGCCGCCGATGGCGCCATTGGTGCGGATCGCGTTCTCGAACGCCTGCCGGGTCAGGATGTCGGAGGGCTTCAGATCGTCCTTCACCATCTGCACGATCCGCCGCCCCGTCATCTGCGCCATGACGCGGCGGCGCGAATCCACCGCCGGGATCGCGGCATTGCCCGAAAGCGCCATGCCGAGCGCCTCGGCCATGCTCGCCATGGTGGAGGCGGTGCCCATCGTGTTGCAGGTGCCGGTGGAGCGGCTCATCGACGCCTCGGCCTCGAGGAAATCCTCCCGCGTCATCTCGCCGGCCTTCACCGCCTCGGAGAATTTCCACAGATGGGTGCCCGAGCCGATCCGCTCGCCGCGGAACCAGCCGTTCAGCATCGGCCCGCCGGTGACGACGATGGAGGGGATGTCGGTCGAGGCGGCGGCCATCAGCAGGCTGGGCGTGGTCTTGTCGCAGCCCACCATCAGCACCGCGCCGTCGATGGGCTGGCCGCGCAACTGCTCCTCGACCGCCATGGCGGCCATGTTGCGGAACATCATCGCGGTCGGGCGGAAGGTGTTTTCCGAGGCCGAGAAGGCCGGAACCTCCAGCGGGAAGCCCCCGGCCTCCCAGACCCCGGCCTTCACCTTCTCGGCCAGCTCGCGCAGATGGCCGTTGCAGGGCGTCAGGTCGGACCAGGTGTTCATGATGCCGATCACCGGGCGGCCATCGAACAGATCGTGCGGATGACCCTGGTTCTTCAGCCAGCCGCGATGGTAGATCGCATCGCGCGAGGTGCCGCCGAACCAGTGCTGCGAGCGCAGGCGGCGGGGCCAGGGGGCGGGTTCGAACGTCATGGCGGGCCTCAGAGACGGCGGACGGCCAGCGGGGCGGCATCGCCCGGCCGCTGGTCGAGCGGGTTGGAAAGCGGCAGCCCGAGCGCGGGGCAGTCGATGCGGAACACATCGCCCGGCTCGGCGCGGATGCCGTCGGCGAAGCTCAGCGTCGCGGTGCCGAAGAAATGCACATGCACATCGCCGGGCTGGCGGAACAGATCGTATTTGAAGTGATGGTGTTCGAGATTGGCGAGGCCGTGGGACATGTTGTCCTCGCCCGAGAGAAACGGCTTTTCCCAGATCGTCCGGCCGCCGCGCAGGATGGCGCTGCGGCCCTCGACATGGGCGGGCAGGTCGCCCACCCGCATCTCGGGGCCGTAGCTCGCCGGGCGCAGCTTGGAATGCGCCAGCCACAGGTAATTGCCGCGCTCGGTCACATGGTCGGAAAACTCGTTGGCCTGCGCGAAGCCGAGGCGGAAGGGCGTGCCGTCCGGGCCGACGACGTAAAGGCCCGCGACCTCTGGCTCTTCGCCCGCGTCCAGTGCGAAACCGGGCGAGACCAGCGGCGCGCCGGGCGCCGCCGCATTGGCGCCGTTGCCCTTCCAGAACCATTCCGGCTGCACGCCGATGCCGCCCGCCGCCGGCTTGCCGCCCTCCAGCCCCATGCGGAACATCTTCATGCTGTCGGTCATCGCCTCGGGGTCGGCCTTGGCGTGCATGGAATTGCGGGTGGCGGCGGAGCCGAGATGGGTGAGGCCGGTGCCGGTCAGGTGCAGATGCGCCGGATCGGGATGGTCGAGCGGCAGCAGCACCCGGCCCTGGGCCAGCAGGCCGGCCAGATCGACGGGCTCGCCGCCGCCGCGCGCGGCGATCTCGGCCGCCAGCCCATGCCCGGCCGCGATGGCGGCCAGCGCCAGATCGCGGGTCGAGGCGGCGCCGGGAACGACATGCGCCTGATCCCCCTCGCGCGCGGCCACCGCGCGCGTCCCGTCGGGCAGACGGATTTGCGACAGGAACATCTCAGCCCTCCTTGCGCTTGTTGTAGACATCGAAGAACACGGCGGCGAGCAGCACGAGGCCCTTGATGACCTGCTGGTAGTCGATGCCGATGCCGAGGATCGACATGCCGTTGTTCATCACTCCCATGATGAAGGCCCCGACCACCGCGCCGATCACCTTGCCCGAACCGCCCGACATCGAGGCGCCGCCGATGAACACCGCCGCGATCACGTCGAGCTCCACCCCGAAGCCCGCCTTGGGCGTGGCGGTGTTCAGGCGGGCGGCGAAGACCAGCCCGGCCAGCGCCGCCAGCAGCCCCATGTTGACGAAGGCGAGGAAGGTCAGCCGCTCGGTGCGGATGCCGGACAGTTTCGCGGCCTTCTCGTTGCCGCCGACGGCGTAGATGCGCCGGCCGATGGTGGTGCGCTCGGTCAGGAAGGCGTAGACCACGGTCAGCACCACCATCGAGATCAGCACATTGGGCAGGCCCCGGAACCAGGCCAGCTTCCAGGTGACGAACAGCAGCGCCGCCGCCACCACCGCGTTGCGCAGCCAGAAGAGGCCCGCCGGCTCGTCCTCGATCCCGTAGCGGGCGTTGCGGGCCCGGGCGCGCAGCCCCAGCCAGAGCATGACGCCGGCGGCGGCGACACCGGCGGCCAGCGCCACCGCATTGGGCTTGTCGAACCCGAGGATGTCGGGCACGAAGCCGGTGGACAGCGCCTGGAAGCTGCGCGGGAAGGGGCCGACGGACTGGCCCTGAAGCAGCCAGAGCGACAGGCCGCGGAACACCAGCATCCCCGCCAGCGTCACGATGAAGGAGGGGATCTTCCACCAGGCGACGAAGTAGCCCTGAACGGCGCCGATCCCCATCCCGGCGGTGAGGCAGACCGGCACCGCGACGGCGACCGGCAGCCCCCAGCTGACAATCATCACCGCCGCCAACGCCCCGATGAACCCCATGACCGAGCCCACCGACAGGTCGATATGGCCGGTCACGATCACCATCAGCATGCCCAGCGCCATGATGATGATATAGCTGTTCTGGAGGAACAGGTTGGTGATGTTCACCGGGCGCAGCAGCGTGCCCTCGGTCACGATCTGGAAGAAGGCCATGATGGCGATCAGCGCGAACAGCAGCCCGTAATCGCGCAGGTGTTTCGCCAGATAGCCGCCGGTTCCCGCCTTGCCCACGCCGCCCCCCTTCATTCCCGCACGATCAGCGACATGATGCGTTCCTGGCTGGCCTCGGCCGCCGGAAACTCGCCCACGAACACACCCTCGTTCATCACGCAGATGCGGTCGCACATGCCCAGCAGCTCCGGCATTTCCGAGGAGATCATCAGGATCGCCTTCCCCGCCGCGCTGAGCTCGTTGATGATGCCGTAGATCTCGTATTTCGCGCCCACGTCGATGCCGCGCGTGGGTTCATCGAGGATCAGCACCTCGGGCCCGGCGAACAGCCATTTCGCCAGCGCCACCTTCTGCTGGTTGCCGCCCGACAGGTTCACCACCTTCTGATGCACCGAGGGCGTGCGGATGCGCAGCGATGCGCGGTAGCCCTCGGCCACCTCGGTCTCGCGCGCCTCGTCGATGACGCCCCAGCGCGCCAGCGCCGCCAGATTGGCGAGGCTGGTGTTGCGGGTGATCACCTCGTCGAGGATCAGGCCAAGCGACTTGCGGTCCTCGGTGACATAGGCCAGCCCCGCGCGGATCGCGGCGGGCACGGTCGAGACGTCGGCGGGCCGGCCGTGCATCCTGACCACGCCCGAGATGTCGCGGCCCCAGGACCGGCCGAACAGGCTCATGGCGAATTCGGTGCGGCCCGCCCCCATCAGCCCGGCGATGCCCAGCACCTCGCCCGCGCGGATATGGAAGGACAGGTCGCGGATCACCCGGCGGTCGCGGTGCTCGGGATGGGCGACGTTCCAGTTCCGCACCTCGAACACCGTCTCGCCCGCGCGGCGCGCGCGGTCGGGATAGCGGCTGGCCATGTCGCGGCCCACCATGTCGCGCACGATACGCTCCTCAGTCACCGGCTCGACATGCGCGTCGATGGTCGAGATGGTGGAGCCGTCGCGGATCACCGTCACCCGGTCGGCGACCCGGCGCACCTCGTTCAGCTTGTGGCTGATGATGATCGAGGTCACCCCGCGCGCCTTCAGGTCCAGCAGCAGGTCGAGCAGCGCCTGGCTGTCGGCTTCCGACAGCGCGGCGGTGGGTTCGTCGAGGATCAGCAGGCGGACGTTCTTCGACAGCGCCTTGGCGATCTCCACCAGTTGCTGCTTGCCGACGCCCAGCTTCTCGACCGGCGTGCCCGGCGGTTCGCGCAGGCCGACGCGGGCCAGCAGCGCCTCGGTCTGGCGCAGCGTTCCGGGCCAGTCGATCACCCCGCCCCGCGCGCGTTCGTTGCCGAGGAAGATGTTCTCGGCGATGGAGAGCTGCGGCACCAGCGCCAGTTCCTGATGGATGATGATGATCCCCAGCCGCTCGCTGTCGCGGATCGAGCGGAACCGGACGGGCGCGCCGTCGAAGACGATCTCGCCCTCGTAGCCGCCATGCGGATAGACGCCCGACAGCACCTTCATCAGCGTCGATTTGCCGGCGCCGTTCTCGCCGCAGATCGCGTGGATCTCGCCCGCCCGCACCGCAAGGTTCACCTGGTCCAGCGCCTTCACGCCGGGGAAACTCTTGCCGATGCCGCGCATTTCCAGCAGCGCCGCCATCTGGCCCTCCGCCTCTGTCCGGGATGAGGGGCCGCCCGCGAAGGCGGCCCGCGCGGCTCACTTCACCTGATCGGCGGTGTAATAGCCCGAGCCCACCAGCACGCTTTCCCAGTTCGAGGCGTCGACGCCGACCGGCTCCAGCAGATAGGAGGGGATCACCTTCACCCCGTTGTCGTAGGTGGCGGTGTCGTTGATCTCCGGCGCGCCGCCCTTGAGCAGCGCGTCCACCATGCCGACGGTGACGCGGGCCAGCTCGCGGGTGTCCTTGAACACGGTCGAATATTGCTCGCCCGCCAGGATCGACTTGACCGAGGGGATCTCGGCGTCCTGCCCGGTGACGATGGGCATCTTCAGGTCGCCCGAGCCGTAGCCCACGCCCTTGAGCGAGGAGAGGATGCCGATCGACAGCCCGTCATAGGGCGACAGCACGCCATGCACCTGCCTGTCGGTGTAATTGGCCGACAGCAGGTTGTCCATCCGCGCCTGCGCCACCGCGCCGTCCCAGCGCAGGGTGCCCACCTTGTCCATCCCGGTCTGGCCCGAGACCACCACCATATCGCCCGCGTCGATCAAGGGCTGCAACACCGACATGGCGCCGTCATAGAAGAAATAGGCGTTGTTGTCGTCGGGGCTGCCGCCGAACAGTTCGACATTCCAGGGCTTCGCGTCGCCGAAACGCGCCTTCAGCCCGTCCACGAGGCTGGTGGCCTGCTGCACGCCCACCTTGAAATTGTCGAAGGTGGCGTAATAGTCCACATTGCCGCTGTCGCGGATCAGCCGGTCATAGGCGATGACCTTGATGTCGGCGGCGGCGGCGTTTTCCAGCGCGTTCGACAGCGTGGTGCCGTCGATGGCCGCGATCACCAGCACATCGACGCCCTTGGTGATCATGTTCTCG
>JBDHSR010000243.1:0-5559 GCA_039808305.1 Gemmobacter sp.
CCCCAATCCCTTCATCCGCCGCTGAGCCTGGCTTCGGCAGGCCGGCAAGGCAGGTTCTTGCCTTGGACAAGACCGCCCGCGGCGAGAGCGCCCTCTCGTTGCGGGCGGTCTTTTTTCTGCGGCGGGCATCCCGACGGGAGCTTGCCGGCATCGGTCTGCTAGACAAAACACAGTTCCAAAAATAGTTGCGACATCGGGAATTGCGTTCTACTATTGGATTCAGGAGACCTGTTCCTCATCGATGAATCCTCACAAGAAGAGGTAGCACATGACCGCTGCACTTTCCGGAGTCCGCGTACTCGACCTCACCAACGTGCTTGCCGGGCCGTTCTGCGCCTATCAGCTCGGCCTGCTCGGCGCCGATGTGGTCAAGGTGGAGGTGCCCGAATCGGGCGACCTGGCGCGCCAGCTCGGCGCCGATGCCGAGCTGAACAAGAAGAAGATGGGCGCCTCCTTCCTCGCCCAGAACGGCGGCAAGAAGTCGCTCACCCTCAACCTCAAGTCCGACGCCGGCAAGGAAGTGTTGCTGCGCCTGGTGCGCACCGCCGACGTGCTCGTCGAGAACTTCCGCCCCGGCGTGATGGACCGCCTCGGTCTCGGCTACGAGGTCCTCAAGAAAGCCAACCCCAAGCTGGTCTATTGCGCCATCTCCGGCTTCGGCCAGGGCGGGCCGATGCGTCATGCGCCGGCCTACGACCAGATCGTGCAGGGCATGTCCGGCGTCATGAGCATCACCGGCGACCAGGAAAGCGCGCCGCTGCGCGTGGGCTACCCGGTGGCGGACACCATCGGCGGCATCACCGCCGCGTTCGCCGTGGCGGCCGCGCTGGTGCGCCAGAGCCGCAGCGGCGAGGGCGAGTTCATCGACGTGTCGATGCTCGACTCGACGATCGTCACCATGGGCTGGATCGTCTCGAACTATCTCATCGCGGGCAAGGAGCCGGTGCCCATGGGCAACGAGAACTTCACCGCCGCGCCGTCGGGCACCTTCCGCACCGGCGAGGGGCTGCTCAACATCGCCGCCAACAAGCAGGAGCAGTTCGTCGCCCTTGCCGAGGCGATCGGTCGTCCGGAACTCGCCACCGACGAGCGCTTCGCCGAGCGCGAGACGCGCAAGCGCAATCGTAAGGCGCTCAAGGTCGAGGTCGAGGCCGGGCTTGCCGGCAAGTCGGCCGCGCAGTGGGAATCCATCCTTGCCAAGCTGGGCGTGCCGGCCGGGCGGGTGCTCAGCGTGCCGCAGGTCCTCGCCCATCCGCAGATCCAGTCCCGCGACCTGCTCGCGCACTTCGAACAGGTACCCGGCGTCGGTCGCGACATCTGCCTGGTGCGCGCCGGCTTCAAGATGGCGGGTGGCAACCCCGACGTCGCCACTCCGCCGCCGCAACTCGGCGAGCACACCGACTCCCTGCTCGCGGAACTCGGCTACTCGGCTGCGGAAATCGCCCAACTTCACGACGCCAAGGCGGTCTGACCATGAAAAGCGCAGAAGACATCGTCCAGGAAGCCAAGGCCTGGTGGACCACCGAGATCATCGACATTCACCCGGGCAAGATCGCCGTCCGCGGCTATCCGATCGAGGAGCTGATCGGCAACATCAGCTTCCCGCAGATGATCTGGCTGATGGTGCGCGGCGATCTGCCCACGCCCGAGCAGGCCGGCCTGCTCGAGGCCGCACTGGTGGCGGCGGTCGATCACGGCCCGCAGGCGCCGTCGATCTCGATCTCGCGCATGGCCGTCACCTGCGGCGTCGAGCTCAACAACGCCATGGCCTCGGCGGTCAATGTGCTCGCCGGCATCCACGGCGGCGCCGGCCAGCAGTGCATGGAGATCTACGCCGACGTGGCGCGTCGCATGGACGCGGGCGAGCCGATCGGGCAGGCGGTCGAGGCCGCGCTCGACGCCTGGGTGGCCGAGAACGGCAAGGTCATCCCCGGCTTCGGCCACCGCTTCCATCCGATCGACCCGCGCTCGGGCCGTCTGCTGACGCTCACCGAAGCCGCGCGCGACAAGGGGGCGGTGAGCGGGCGCTACGTCGACATCGGCCGCGAGGTCGAGCGCGTCCTCGAGCGCCGCAAGGGCAAGCGCATCCCGATGAACATCGACGGTGCGACCGCGGTGATCTACGCCGAACTCGGCTTCGCGCCGGAGCTCGGTCGCGGCCTGTTCATCCTGTCGCGCTCGGTGGGCATCCTGTCGCACGCATGGGAGCAGCACCAGCAGGGCGGCCGCATCAAGGGCCCGATGCCCAAGAGCATTCCCTACACCTATGCCGGTCCGGCGCGGCGCAGCCTGCCGCCGCAGGATTGATCGCGCACCGCGCATTCGCGAACGCAGTACCCCAGGCAGCGTCGGCCGAGACACGGCGCAAGATTCGAGCAGCAGCCCTATCCCAACCAGGAGGCGACACATGAAAAAGCAAACGATCTCTCACCAGCTCGTCCGGTACCTCGAGAACCGCGGCATCGAGCACATCTTCGGTCTGTGCGGCCACACCAACATCGCGGTGCTCAACGCGCTGGAGGGCAGCAAGATCCGCTTCATCAACACCCGCCACGAGCAGATCGCCTCGCACGCCGCCGATGGTTACGCACGCGCGAAGAAGCAGGCCTCGGTCGTGCTCAGCCACCTCGGCCCGGGCCTCACCAACGCCTCCACGGGCGTCGCCAACGCGGCCCTCGACTCGATCCCGATGGTGGTCATCGCCGGCGACATTCCGAGCTACTACTACGGCAAGCACCCGCACCAGGAGATCAACCTGCACGCGGACGCCTCGCAGTGGGAGATCTACCGCCCCTTCGTCAAGCGCGCCTGGCGCGTCGACACCCCGGAGCTGTTCCCGGAGATCATGGAGAAGGCCTTCCAGCTCGCCGAGAGCGGCCGCCCCGGCCCGGTGCTGGTCAACGTGCCGATGGACTTCTTCTCGCGCGAGATCGATCCCGCGCTGTTCGAACGCGTCTCCAGACACACCCGCGCGCTCAACAAGCCCTCGATCGACGACGAGACCGCACGCCAGATCGTGCAGGCCCTGCTCGACGCCGAGGCCCCGGTGATCCAGGCCGGCGGTGGCGTGATCCTCGCCGACGCGGCCGAGGAGCTGAAGGCCTTCGTCGACCACATGGGCATCCCGGTCGCGCACTCGCTGATGGGCAAGGGCGTGCTGCCCGACGACCACGACCTCGTCCTGGGCATGACCGGCTTCTGGGGCACCGAGCTGGTCAACGGCAAGTGCCTGAACGCCGACTGGGTGTTCGGCGTCGGCACCCGCTTCGCCGAGGCCGACTGCAGCTCCTGGGAGAAAGAGTTCACCTTCGACTTCGACAAGAGCAAGCTGATCCACATCGACATCGACCCGTCCGAGATCGGCCGCAACTATCCGGTCGCCATCGGCGCCGTGGCCGATCTCAAGCAAGCGCTCAAGGTGCTCAACCGCGTCGCCCGCGAGATGCTGCCGCAGCCGCGCCGCAATGAAGCCCTGCGCCAGGAGATCGCCGAGTTCCGCAAGACCTTCGTCGCCGGCAACCAGAAGTTCGTCGAGGACGACTGCTTCCCGATGATGCCTGAGCGCATCCTCTCGGTCGTGCGCGAGGTGCTGCCGCGCGACGCGATCATCACCACCGACGTCGGCTGGAACAAGAACGGCGTGGGCCAGCAGTTCCCGATCTACACTCCGGGCAGCATCCTCACCCCGGGCGGCTACGCCACCATGGGCTTCGGCGCCCCGGCCGCGCTCGGTGCCAAGGTCGCCTGCCCGGATCGCGTGGTCGTCTCCCTGGTCGGTGACGGCGGCTTCGGCCAGAACCCGGCGATGCTCGCCACCGCCGTGGAAGAGGACATCCCTGCGATCTGGATCGTGATGAACAACTTCGCGTTCGGCACGATCGCCGGCCTGCAGAAGGCGCACTACGGCACCACCGTCGGCACGCTCTTCCGCAAGGACGACCAGCCCTACCAGGCCGACTTCGCCGCCGTCGCGCGCGCCTACGGCGCCGAGGGCGTCAAGGTGGAATCGGCCGCCGAGTTCAAGGAGGTGCTGGAGCGTGCGGTCAAGTCGAACAAGCCGTTCGTGATCGATGTCGCGATGAAGAACAACCCGGTGCCCACCACCGGCCACTGGAACATCCTCGACATCTACTCGCCCGACGGCGGCGTATCGCACGTCAGCACGGACTGAGCGCGATCGCGACGCGGGCCCGGCAGGGCCCGCGTTCAGCCCGCGTGAATCCGCTTCGGAGCCCGCCCGGTCGACAGATCGGGCGGGCTTTGTCCGTGCTCATGCACCCCGGAGGGCTTGCCCGTGGGGGCGCCGCGCTTTCAGACGAGGCCCGCAGCCCCCGCCGCGGCGCCCGCGGCGATGTACCACAGCGGGTGCCAGCGGCGGTAGAACATCAGCACGGTGCACACCACGATGAGCGCGACGCCGCGGCGGTCGAGCCCGGCCGAGGCGGCGATCAGCCAGCCGCTGGCGCACACCAGGCCGACCGCGAGCGGGGCGACGCCGACCTGGATCGCCGCGCGCCAGGGTGCGGTGCGAAAGCGTTCCCAGTGGCGGTAGAAGACGTAGATGAAGACGCTCATCGGCAGGCTGATCGCCAGCGTGGCGACGATCGCGCCGGGAATGCCGGCGACCTTCCAGCCGATCAGCGACACCACCAGCAGGTTCGGCCCGGGCGCCGACTGGGCGATCGCGAACAGATGGGCGAAGGTGGTGCTGTCCATCCACATGCGCTGCTCCACCACCAGGCGGTGAAGCTCCGGCAGCAGCGCGGTGATGCCACCGAAGGCGACGATGTTGAGGATCGCGAACTGGACGAACAGGTCGAGCAGCAGCAGGATCATGGCCGCGGCACCTTGCCGGCTTCCGCCAGCGCGCGGCGCGCGCGCCACCAAGCCAGTCCGGCGGTGACGGCGAGCAGGGCGAGCATCAGCGGCGGCAGCGGCAGCTTCAGCACCACCATGGCCACCAGGATGAGCACGGCGAAGGGCAGGTAAAGCCAGCGTTCATGCATGGCCTGCGCCATCTTGAGCCCGGTGGCGAACAGCAGCCCGGCGCCGGCGGCCGCGATGCCGCGCAGCATGTCCTGCACGATGGCGAGATGGCCCCACAGGCCGTAGAGGGTGGCGAGCCCCATCATCAGCGCGAAGGGGGCGATCAGCAGCCCCGCGGTCACGACGATGGCGCCGCGCACGCCGTGCAGGCGCGCGCCCACGCACACCGCGAGGTTGATTACGTTCGAGCCCGGCAGGAACTGGCACAGGCCGAGGAGGGCGTTGAATTCGGGGCCGTCGAGCAGGCGGCGTTGCTCGACCAGCATGTGGCGCAGCAAGGGCAGCACGCCGCCGAAGCCGGACAGTCCGATGCGGCTGCAGGCGAGAAAGAGTTCTAGCAACCCGGGCGTGGCGCCCGTTTCCGCAGCGGGGCCCACGCCCGGGTTGCCGTCCGGATCCGGCACGGTCTTAGAACATCTCGCCACCGCGCGCGCGACGAATCACGTCGAACACGCTGACGAGATCGCCTACCGGAATCTGCCCGGGCGCCGAGGAGTGCTCGCCCACGGCGAA
>JBDHSR010000244.1:0-5541 GCA_039808305.1 Gemmobacter sp.
CGGATGTGGGGTGTCACGATGCCCTCGAAATACGGCCTGACGCTGTCGGAGATGATGGAGGCGATGGACGAGGGACACCTCACCAGCGCCTACATCATCGGCGAGAACCCGGTGCAGTCCGATGCCGACACCACGGCGGTGGCGCGGCGATTGCGCGACCTCGACCATCTGGTCGTGCAGGACATCTTCCTGACCAAGACCGCCACCTTCGCCGATGTGGTGCTGCCCTCCACCGCGGCCTGGTGCGAGAGCGAGGGCACCTTCACCAACAGCGAAAGGCGGGTCCAGCTGGGCCGCAAGGCGCTGGAGCCGCCCGGGAACGCGAAGGACGACATCGAGATCATGCGCCTGATCGCGGCGCGCCTGGGGCATGTCTGGCCGGTGCAGACCCCGGAACAGATCTGGGACGAGCTGCGCGCGCTGTCGCCGGCGCATCACGGCATGACCTACCGGGTGCTCGAGGAGCGGGGCGGGGTGCAATGGCCCTTCCCCGACGAGAACGGACCCGAGACGCCGTTCCTGCATGGCCGGCTCTGGGAGAAGGACCCCGAGAAGCGCGGGCGTCCCGCTCCGTTCGGCATCGTCGAGCACCGGCTTCCGGTGGACAAGCTGAATGACGACTTCCCGCTGCGGCTGACGACCGGCCGGCGGCTGACCGACTACAACACCGGCGTGCAGTCCGGCGGCTTCAACTCTCCGATCCGCGTCGGCCCCTGTGTCGACATGTCGCCGGAGGATATGGCCCGGCTCGGCATCAACGAGGGTGAGGTGGTCCGGGTGACCTCGCGCCGGGGATCCGTGCTGGCGCCCGCGCGCCGGGATCCGGGGCTGCGTCCCGGGCTGCTGTTCATGGCCTGCAACTTCCCGGACGAGATGGACACCAACGCGCTGACCATCGAGGCGAACGACCCGATCTCCAAGACCGCCGAGTTCAAGGCGACGGCGGTCAAGGTGGAGAAGACCAACGAGGCCCTGCCCGAAGAGGACGGCATTGCCGATTTCGTCATCCGCGAGCGTCGGGAAAGCGAACTCGTCGTCACGAACTAGGAAGTGGGAAGGATAAGCCGTGGACCTGAAGTTCTCCGACGCCGAACCGTCCGCGGAGGAACGCGCCGCAATCGACCGGCGGCTTGGCGGACCCGGTGACGGCGGCTGGCATGGCGGCGAACGCGACGAGCGGGACCACCGCCGCGCGCATACCGGCCATGCGGCGCGGAACCGGCGGCACCTCGTCATGGAGGCGCTGCATGCGGTGAACGACCGCACCGGCTGGATCAGCCACGGCGCGCTGAACCACATCGGAAGGCGGCTTAGCATGTCGGCGGCCGATGTCTACAGCGTCGCCACCTTCTATGCGCTGTTCTCCACCAGCCCGCGGCCGCAGCGCATCGTCCATGTCTGCACCGACATCGCCTGCATGGCGCGCGGCTCGAAGGAGGTTTGCGCCGACCTCGAAGAGCGGCTGGGTCCGGCCGGCGCCGCGAACGGCTGGAAGCACAGCCCCTGCCTCGGCGTTTGCGAGCGCGCGCCGGCCGCCCTGGCGGTCGAGGCCGGCGACCCGCCCCACGAACACCTGATCGGCCCCGCCGCCGCCGATGACATCGCGCTGGCGCTGAGCGCCGGTCCCGCGGCCCTCGCGGCCGAGGCGCCGCCGGTCATGGCCGTGCCGCAGGCGGGAGAGGCAGGCCTGATGCTGCTCGGGCGCGTGGGCCGGGTCGACCCGGAAAGCCTGGACGACTACCTGGCGGCCGAAGGCTATGCCGGGCTGCGGCGGGCGGTCGAGATGGGCCCCGCGCAGGTCATCGCCGAGGTCAAGGAGTCCCGGCTGATGGGCCGTGGCGGCGCGGCCTTCCCGGCGGGCATCAAGTGGGAAAGCACCGCCAATCAGCCGGCGACGCCCCGCTATCTCGTCTGCAACGCCGACGAGAGCGAGCCCGGCACGTTCAAGGATCGCGCCATCCTCGAAGGCGACCCCTTCGCGCTGATCGAGTCGATGACCATCGCCGGCTACGCCATCGGCGCCGCGCGGGGCTACATCTACCTGCGCGGCGAATATCCCCGCGCCCACCGGATGCTGTCCAACGCGATCGAACGGGCGCGCGAGCGCGGCTTTCTCGGCGCCGACATCCTTGGCACGGGCTGGAGCTACGATCTGGAAATCCGGCGTGGCGCCGGCGCCTATATCTGCGGCGAGGAGACCGCGATCTTCAACTCGATCGAGGGCTATCGCGGCGAACCGCGCTCCAAGCCGCCCTTCCCGTTCGAGGCGGGGCTCTTCGGCAAGCCGACGGTCGTCAACAACGTCGAGACCCTGTGCAACGTGCCGCTGATCATGCGGATCGGCGCCGCGCAATACACGAAGATCGGGACCGAAGGGTCCACCGGCCCCAAGCTGTTCTGCGTTTCGGGCAATCTCGTGCGCCCCGGCGTCTACGAGGTGCCGTTCGGCGCGACCCTGGGCGAGATCCTCGAACTGGCCGGCGGGGTCCCCCCGGGCCGCAGGTTGCAGGCGGTGCTGCTCGGCGGCGCGGCGGGCGGCTTCGTGCGCCCCGACGAACTCGACATCCCGCTGACCTTCGAGGGCGCCCGCGCCAACAGGACCACGCTCGGCTCGGGCGTGGTGCTGGCGCTGGACGACACCGTCGATCTGCCGGCCATCCTGCTGCGCATCGCGCGTTTCTTCCGCGACGAATCCTGCGGCCAATGCGTGCCCTGTCGGGTGGGCACGGTGCGCCAGGAAGAGGCCTTGCTGCGGATCATCCGCAACCGCCACGATGCCGCCGCCACGGGGAGCGAGGTCGGCCTGCTGCGGGATGTCGGCCTGGTGATGAAGGATTCCTCGATCTGCGGCCTCGGCCAGGCAGCCTGGAACGCCGTCGAGTCGGCCATCGACCGTCTCGGCATACTGGAGGAGAGCAGATGAACCTGCGCTACAAGGCGGAGACGCCTGTCCGGCAGATCACGATCAGCATCGACGGCGAGGAGGTGAGCGTTCCCGAGGGAAGCACCATCCTGACGGCCTGCAACGCGGCGGGGAAGGATACGCCGACGCTCTGCTATGGCGACACCCTCACGCCGAAGAACGCCTGCCGGGTCTGCATGGTCGAACTGGAAGGCTCGCGCGTCCTCGTGCCCTCCTGCTCGCGCAAGGTCCAGGCCGGCATGGTGGTCAGGACGGACAGCGAACGGGTGCGCCACAGCCGCCGCATGGTGCTGGAACTGCTGGGGTCCTCGGTCGACCTGTCCACCACGCCGCGGATCCCCGAATGGATGGCGCGCTACGACGCCGACCCGGATCGCTACGGCCCGAGGGCCGGAAAGAGCCACGAACGCGACATCCATGAGCCGGGCGAGCATCACGCCGGGGACGGCAGCACCGCCGCCACGATGGCCCAGCCGGACAAGATCGACAACGATCTCTACGTGCGCGAATATGACAAGTGCATCCTGTGCTACAAATGCGTGGATGCCTGCGGGACGCAATGGCAGAACACCTTCGCGATCCAGATCGCGGGGCGCGGGTTCGACTCGCAGATTTCCACCGAATATGCCGTCGAACTGCCGGATTCCGCCTGCGTCTTCTGCGGCAACTGCGTCGAGGTCTGCCCGACCGGGGCCCTGTCGTTCAAGTCCGAATACGACATGCGCGCCGAGGGCACCTGGGACGAGGCGGAACAGACGCAGACCACCACGGTCTGCACCTATTGCGGCGTCGGCTGCAACGTGAACCTGCACGTCCAGGACAACAGGATCGTCAAGGTGACATCGCCCCACGATCACGACATCGGCCACGGCAACCTGTGCATCAAGGGCAGGTTCGGCTTCGCGCATGTCCAGAGCCGCAAGACGGACGACGACCGCTGATTTTTACCGGGCGCCGGTCGGGTGCTTGGGGCATCCGGGACGGTCCCGCCCTCTCACCCGAATGGGGGAGGGGCGGGTGGATTTTCCGGTGGCCGGGGGGCCGGGCGCTTTGGAAAACGGCCGGGATATGGTAAGCCGGGCGGCGGCATGGCGCGCAGGAGGCCGGGATGGATTACGCGATCGCCTCGCTCACCGATGACGGGGCAGAGGTCAACGACTATTCCTTCATCACCCGCACGGCGATCTCGCCCGACGGGCGTTACGTCGGCTTCCTCACCGGCTCGCAGACCCTGGAGCCGGACACGCCCGACCTGACCTGGGAGATCAACCCCGGCTTCTGGTATGTGAAGGACATGGAGACCGGCGATCTCGTGCGCATCGCCGGCGAGACCTTCTTTCCGAACGACAGTTTCGGCTTCATGCCGAACATCTTCGAGATGAATTACGACGTGACGCTGGGCGCGGGGACCGGCCTCGTCACCTATGCCGGCTATGCCGCGAGCTTCGATCTCGCGACCGGCGTGCTCGGGCCGAGGATCGAGCTGCCGCAGGACGACAGTTCGTCCTTCGCGCCCACCGCCCGCACCTTCGGCTCGGCCGGGATCGTCTTCGGCGCGAACCGCTCGGTCGATCTGGGCAGCGGCGGGACCAACAAGCGTTTCGCGATGATCGACGTGGTGACGGTGGAAGGCGGGACGGAGACGATCGAGGCGCCGCTGAAATCCTATGCCGGCCGTGTCCAAGGCGATACCAGCCTCAGCTTCCTGGAGAATGCCAGCCCGGTCGCCGCCTCGGCCGACGGGCGCCATGTGCTGATCGAGGTGGCGGTCCTGGGCTTCCGCCGCACCACCGTGCCGCCGAGCACGCAGGCCGGCACCATCGCCGTCGACTATCTGATCCACGACCGCCAGACCGGCACGACGCGGCGGATCACCGATACCGGAAAGGCGGCGGTGGCGGCCTTCGGCCCGACCACCGCCTTTCTCACCGAAAAATCCATCGGCGGCGTGAAGGTCCATGACCTGAGCGCCGATGGCCGGCTGGCGTTGATCAGCACCTCGTTGCCGCTGCTCCCCGAGGACGGGGACGATCTGTTCGACATGTTCCTGCTCAATACCCGCACCGGCAAGATCGAGATGCTGGCGCTGCCCGAGGGCGCAGGCGACGGCGATATCGGCGGCGGGGCGATGTCGGATGACGGGCGGTTCGTCGCCTTCTACGCCGGCTGGGACGCCTGGCTCCAGGACCGCAGGAGCGGCGATGTGGTGCAGCTCAATGTCGAGCTGGACCCGCCGGAGGAGGCGCAGAACGGTTTCGTCTCGCTGCGGCCGTTGCAGATCACCGGCGACGGGTCCTGGGTGGTGTTCAACGCGAGCTATCGCTACTATATCGAGGGCGGCACCAACGGGCGCGAGCATGTCTACCGGGTGGAGAACCCCTTCCTCGCCGCCCCGCGCCCGACCGGCGGGAACGACAGCCTGACGGGCGGCGCCGGACCCGATACGATCGATGGGCTGGCCGGGAACGACACCATCGCGGGGCTGGGCGGGCATGACCTGCTTGCGGGCGGGGCGGGGGCCGACCAGCTGGCCGGCGGCGCGGGCAACGACACGCTGCGCGGCGGCGCCGGCAATGACAGCCTGACCGGCGGCGCGGGGGCCGACCGGCTGGAGGGCG
>JBDHSR010000245.1:0-5515 GCA_039808305.1 Gemmobacter sp.
ACGACACCATGCGGCATGGTGCGCGGCAGTATGGGAAAACCTTCGCGCTGGCTGCCGCTCTCGACATCATCAAGACAGATTTCGGTGGTGATCGCGCTGCGGCGATAGAGGACAGGGCGCTCGGGGTCGAGCAGATCGCGGCCCGCGCCGGTGCGCTGTTCGGCGAGAAGATCGCGGAACGCGGCGCGGTGGACGCGGTGCTTGATGAAACGCGGCTCGACATGCCGGAGACGCCCGAGGAGTGGGCCAGCGCCACCGCTGCCCGGTTGCAGGCGGAAATGGTCCACGACCTCGACCGCGAAGTCCGCGCGCGCCGCCAGCTTGACGATGCGGTGCGCCCGGTGACGCGGGAACTGGTCAACCGTGCCGAACTGACGGTTTCGATCAGACAGGCCGAGGCCGCCGCTAGTGCGGTCCGCACGGCGATGATGGGCGACGAAACGCCCCTGCCCAAACCCCCGCGTGTTCAGGGCCGCATGGTGTCGGACAAGCCTGCCGTGGCCCGGTGGGACTACTACGCCCAGCAGCGCGGCGAGAAGCTGTTGCGCGCGCTGTCGGACCTCGGCGTCGCCCCGTCCGTGCTGGTCGGGGCGCTTGAACTCCGCCCGGCATGGCTGCCCGGCGGCCTCTCGGTCGGTGAGGCCGTGGCGGATCACAAACTTGAACCGCTCCTGCACACCTGCCTTCCCAATCTTGTCCAGCGGCTCGCCCCCGGCACCGCCGCGGCCTGATCTTCACAACCCGAAAGGAACTGAAAGCATGGAATACACTCTTTTCGTCAACCCCGTCGCTGCCGTGATCGCGCGGGAATGGTCTGAGGATTTCAAGGCTCTTGGAGTCAACGATATCGCCCGCTTCTGGCTGGTAATTTCTCGCGCGTTTGATGGCGGGAACGTCATCGTCGGTTCCGGACTGGATCGTGCGATCAAGGACGCGGAGGCCAACATGATTTACGGGACTTCGGACATGCAGGATGAGGCACGTATCATGGTGAAGGCCCTGCGGGCGATGAAGGGGTTCGAGCAGTAAGCCGCCGCTCCCTTCGCCAAGACAGGGGCGGGCCTGCGTCAGGCCCGCCCCTGTCCGATTCTTCTTTACAGCTTGAAGTTCAACAGTCAGCGCCTCGGCCCGCGTGAGGTATCGGCGACGGCGGGGACGTGGCCGCCGTCGCCGTCCTCGCCCGCCAGATAGTCCAGGGTGATGTCCTCGGGCGGCATCGGAAGCCCCGACTTCACGAGGCCCGCCATGATCGAGCGGGCCGTCTCGGCGTTCCTCCGAGTGGTGCGAAGAGCCTCGGTGCTGGCGGTGGGGATGGTCACGCCGAAGGCATCCATCCACTTGATCCATGCAGCGGCCCGCAGACAGGCTTGGGCGTCAAGGCTGCCTGCGGGGTAGGCGGTCGCGCCATACCGCAGGGCGGCGATAACTTGGTCGTTGGCGCTGGTCACGACATGAACCCCCGGATGATGAACGGTGCGGCGACGGCGATGCCGCCGCCGAAGAGGCCCCCGGCGATGCCAAGTCCGAAGGCGCCCATCCAGAACCTTTCCCTGATCCGGTCGGCCTCGCCGAAGGTTTCGCGCATGGCCTCGATCAAGGTGCGCTGCCCGGCCCGCAGGGCCTCCATGTCGGCGCGGCTGATGCTCATGCCCTGCTGTGCCAGCCGGTGCGCCAAATCGTTGGCCCGGGCCAGCGCCTCGCGGGCGGCGGCGAACTCGCCGCGCAGGGCGTCCAGCTTAATGGCGACGGCCTTCTGCTGTGCGGACATGTCGCCAGCCGCCCAAGTGAAGCGCCTGATCTCGTCAATGGCCTCGCCCGCGTCGGCGGGGCCGTCCTGCTCTTCGTAGTCTGCCATGTCTCGCTCCTAGAACCGGGGCGGGCGCAGACCGCCCGGACCGGGGGTGAATGTTCTGATGACTGAGCCGCGCCGTCCGGGCCGGGTGATGCCGCCCGCCCCGGCACGGGTTTTGCTCGTGACGATGGCCGACACCAGCGCCTCGCCGAGTTTTCCGACTGCCCGTCCGGTGGCCTTGATCTGGTTGGCGGGCTTCTTCTGGCGGGAAGGTTTCGCCAGGGCGGTTCCTGCCGCCCTAGCGAAGCCGGGGGGCGGGGCGGCGTTGCGGGGCCAGCCCGCCACGGGGACCGCATCCGCCTTCGACCCGTCCAGTCGGGCTTTGAGCCGCGACAGGGTGGCCTCCCGGTCGACCTTCCCGGCGGCGATCCTCTGGCCCTCCGGCCCGACCAACAGTGCGCCCGCGCGGCCCGCGCCCTTCTGGGTGGTTTCCAGCCGCCAGCCCTGCCGCCCGAGGTCGCGGTGCAGGGTGTCCCAGGACTTCGCGTTCAGCAGGGCCTCCCTGACGCCCGCAGGGGCCGCATGTTGCCTCGGGTCGGGGGTGGATCGCCCGCCGGTCATCCGTGTGCCTGTGGCTGGCTCCGGGGCGTGGCGGCCCTTCGTGACCGACAGGCCGCGCCGGGCCTCGATCCTCCGCAGCGCGGCCTCGGCCTTCTCGTAGCTCTTGCTGTCGCTGACCGCCTTGCCGTTCGGCCCGACCCGGTTGGCGGCGATGTGGAAATGGGCGTGGTCGCGGGCGCGGTGCCGGATCATGACCGCCTGATTTTCGGACAGGCCAAGGTCGCGCAGCACTTCCCGCCCGTCCTCCCGCATCTGGTCATCGGTCGGCTGCTCGCCGGGGGCGTAGCTGACGCTGATGTGCATGACGGGCTGCTTGGTCCGGCGCGACACCGCTGCCGCGATCTCCATTTCGCCTGCCGCCTCATCCGGTGACGTGCTGGACAGGTTGTCGAGCGCCAGCACCTCGCCGCGCCCGTCCTTCATCAGGTATCGCGTAAGGCCGCCGAAGTTGTGGCCTTTGCTTATTTTAGCGATCACTGCCCTTTCCCCTTCGGCTGGCGGTGGCAATTCCTCGGAAAATGCCGAAAATCAGAAAAGACAATACGGCGATGCTGGCCGGGCCGATGGCGCGGTGATAAGCGCCGGTTTGGCGGCTGCGGTAAAAATATTTCAATCCCGCATCCTCGCCATTTTCCGCGCTGCGTCCGATGGGATGTGAATGGCCCCGTGCGCATTATGCGATCCGATCAGGCGGGCGAACTGTTCCAGCGCGGTTTTTGCATCATCTGATCCACACAAGACAATGTGTGCCTTGCCGGTGACGGTCTCGCCTCCATGGCGAAATCCGCCATCGGAATTATAAAGCGGCCAGTTGTCTCGCGCGAAATCGAGAAGGTCCTGCGCGCCGTGGTCGCTTATTATATAGCGGTCGCCGACCCGCTCGCAGGCGGTGGTCGCCATCAGAGAGTGGAACGCTTCGGCCTCGTCGCAGGAAATGCGGACCTCAAGCTGCCGCCTGACCGTTGCCGCTGCCGCCTTGGCGGCCTCGGCGTGACGGGCCAAAGCTTTCGGGATGGCCGGGTTCAGGATCATTGAATCATCCCTTTGATCTGGTTGACGGCATCGCGGATGCGGCCATGGAGTGCGCCAAGGGCCTGCACCTGCTGCGGAGTCAGCCCCTTGCTGTTCGCCGCCTTCGCTATCTGGTTGAGGTTGCTGCCGAGCCGGTTGAGGGCGGCCACGGCCTCTGCTTCGATCCTCGTAGACCGGGCGGGCATCGCAGCCCCAAGGGCGCAGGATCGCATGTAGGTCGCGGTGGGAAGACCGGCGATCTTGGCCTTGCGGGCGATCTCGGCCCGTTCGTCTGGTGACGCCAGAACCTCCACCCGATGCGGTCGTGCCGCCATCATCCATTCCCCTTATCCAGAGCCGAAGGCGAGTTTTTATCCGGGGTTTCCCCGGTAAAAACATTGCTTGCTTAACTCCTTCTTTTATATCCGATATAGGATGCAGAAGCAAAATGAGAATAGGCTATGGGACCGGGAGTCATACGGCATCTTCAAATATGGTGGAGCATCGCCCGCGTTGCCGGAATTTGGCATCGGCTAAACTATTTCGATAACAATTCGCGGCCCGGCATGTCAGGGTTTTGTAATAATGAGGCGGTGGGATTGCTCTGGCCGATGGGCGATGACGCCATGCGCCAGACCGCCCGGCATGAAGCCTATCACCTTGCGCTTCTCGTCATTGACGAGTCGAGGGCGTGGCCGGACATTGAGGGAGTCCGGGGTGAAGCGTTGGCGCTGGCGGAAACTGTCTCGGCCATGGCTGGCGTCTTGAATGACTACCGGGCACGGGGCTGGTCGATCCGGGACGAGCCGCTGGTGCTGCTGTCCGAAGCGATGGCCGCTGGTGTCGATTTGGCGGGGCTGGGGGCATCGCCTCGGCTGGTCGCGCTGGTGAGGGCCATCGTGAAACCCAAGCCGCTATGGCCTGCTCTCCGGGCCGCTGCGCATGTGCTCGCTGGGGTAGCGGTGGTGTGGGCGATCCTCTCCGGGATCGCGGCAACAATCACCGGCGGATAAACGCGAATCATCCCCATTTGGCCAGATTCGAGAGCGCTTATAATCCGAATATCCCGAGCGAGCGATCTTCCGCTGTATAAGCGGCTGAAAGTTCAGTTTCGGTTATCCGCAATATCGACTTCTTGGAACGCTATGCGTCGCACTCCACGGAGCGAAGGGGGAAAGCGCGACACGCTCTCCCCTACCGTTAGACTATGGTTCGGCGGAGTTGTGCCGCGAAACCGTCAAGCAGCGCTTACGGCTGCCATGATCGTTTGCCGGGGCGTCTGACTACCAGACAGCGACATGCCCATGACAGACTTGTTCACCGCGAGTAGCTGTTTGAGCCTAGGCGTTTCGATATCTGATCGCGCCAGCTTCTCCCATTTCAAGAATGCGTTCAGGTCGGCATTGAAGCTGTTCAGATAGCTAGGCTCATTGAACAAACTGTCGTCATTGCCCTGTGTGAAATAGGAGTCGATCACTTCGGCGGCTCGATCCAGAAGCGCGGATCGGGCGCTTTCGTTCTTCAGCACCTTGAGCATTGCCGCCGCGACGGAGCGATGATCGGTCGGATGAGATGCGCGTGAAAGAACGTCCTTGAATAGATCGAGAACCACGAGGAAGTAAAGGAACCGTGACTGACGCCGCGATTGCTTTGGTGCCCCTCGCCCAAATCCATACTCTGCCGTAAACTTCTGTAACAGATACGCTGCATAAAGGTCGGTGACGCCGAACGGCCCGCCATCGGCATCCGAGCCATTAACAATACGCTTGAAGACTGAGCCATCCGGGAGGAATGGTGGGTTCTTCCCAAAGGCCAAACCCGCCTCGCCCATCCAGCCAGCACCATAGACTTTGATAAGATCGGCGGCGTTCGCATGTTCTGTGAATTGCTTGGCCGTGGGGTTGGTGTTCTGGAGGGCTTTCTGCGAGTCCCATCCGCCACGCTGGATTTCGAGATACAAATCGTGCTGATCCGCCAACTGTCCCTGCCAGGTCTTGAAATCACCGGTCAGCGCGAGGAAGTCTTTCTCGCGGATGGCATTCTGGCTGTTTGTATAGCGGGTGATCGCTTGCAGGAGGCTTTCACCGCTAT
>JBDHSR010000246.1:0-5462 GCA_039808305.1 Gemmobacter sp.
ACGCCCGCGCCCTCGGCGGCGGTGAAGGCGGCGGCGCTGCTCGCCAGCGCCGATCTGACCGGCGCGCCGCTGGAGGGCTTCGCGCTCTGGGCACCGCTGCGCCGCGCCCTCGCCGTGCAGCGCGGCGAGGAGGTGGTGGAGGGGCAGCTTACCCTCACCGCCGCCGGGCCGCGCATCCTGCTCGACGGCGAGGAACTCGCGCCGCGCCTGCCGGTGATCCGCACCGGGACGCAGATCCATGGGGCGCAGATCCATGTCTTCGACGCCGGCCAATGCTTCACCTTCACCCCGCATGACCCGCTGGCGCGAGAGGCCAGCGGCGGCGCGGCGGGCAATGCCACGCTCTCGCCGATGCCCGGCCTCGTGAAGGCGGTCTTCGTCGCGCCGGGGCAGGCGGTGCAGGCGGGCGAGCGGCTGGCGGTGCTGGAGGCGATGAAGATGGAACACACCCTCACCGCCGCCCGCGACGGCGTGGTGGCCGAGGTGCTGGCCGCCCCCGGCGCGCAGGTCGAGGCCGGGGCGGCGCTGATCCTGCTGGCCGAGGAGGCAACCGCATGATCCGCCTGCATCACGTTCCGGGCTCGCGCAGCTTCCGCATCCTGTGGCTGCTGGAGGAGTTGGGGCTGGATTACGAGATCCGACCCTACCGGCTCGACGACGGCTCCACCCGCGCGCCGGATTTCCTCGCGCTCTCGCCCGCCGGGCGGGTGCCGGTGCTGGAGATCGACGGGCAGGCGGTCTTCGAAAGCGGCGCGATCCTGCAACTGCTGCTGGAACGCCATCCCGAGGCCGGGCTTGCCCCGGCGCCGGGCGGCGCCGAACGGGCGCGGTTCCTCGAATGGCTGCATTTCTCGGAAACGCAGGCGGCGCTTTTGGAGCAGTTGAACATCCAGCACATTTTCCTGCGCCCGGCCGAGGCGCGCTCGCCGGTGCTGATGAAGCTGCTGGCGCGCCGGCTCGCCGTCACCATGCAGGCGATGGAGCGGGTGCTGGCGGCGCAGGAGACGCTGCTGCCTTCCGGCTTCTCGGCGGCGGATCTGGCCTATGGCTTCAACATCCCGGCGGCGTTCCGCTTCGTCCGGGCCGAGGGCTTCCCGGCGCTCGCCGCCTATGCCGCGCGGATGGCGGCGCGGCCCGCCCATGCCCACGCCGCCGCGCGCGACGGCGCGGCCTTCTACGACCGCGATTTCTACGAGGCGCCGCATGGATAGGGTCGATCTCTTCGAGATGGGGCCGCGCGACGGCTTGCAGAACGAGGCGCGGCTGATCGCCACCGCCGACAAGATCGCGCTGGTCGACCTCTTGTCGCAGGCCGGGTTCCGCCGGATCGAGGTCACCAGCTTCGTCTCGCCGAAATGGGTGCCGCAGATGGCCGACGCGGCCGAGGTGCTGGCCGGCATCGCCCGCAGGCCCGGCATCTCCTACGCCGCGCTGACGCCGAACCTGAAGGGCTATCTGGCCGCCCGCGCCGCCGGGGCGGACGAGGTGGCGATCTTCGCCTCGGCCTCCGAGGGGTTCTCGCGCGCCAATCTGAACTGTTCCATCGCCGAGAGCCTGGAGCGTTTCGCTCCGGTGGCCGAGGCCGCGCGCACCGATGGTATCCCGCTGCGCGGCTATGTCTCGGTGGTGACCGACTGCCCCTTCGACGGGCCGACGCCGCCGGCGCAGGTCGCCCGCGTGGCGCGGGCGCTGCGCGACATGGGCTGCTACGAGATCTCGCTGGGCGACACCATCGGCCACGGCACGCCCGAGACCATCCGCGCCATGCTGGAGGCGGTGCTGGCCGACCTGCCGGCCGCACGGCTGGCCGGGCATTACCACGACACGCGGGGCCGGGCGCTGGAGAATATCGAGGTCTCGCTGGCGCTTGGCCTGCGCAGCTTCGACGCGGCGGTGGGCGGGCTCGGCGGGTGCCCCTATGCGCCGGGGGCGGCGGGCAATGTGGCGACCGAGGCGGTGGCGGCGCGGCTCGCGGCGCTCGGCTTCGAGACCGGGCTCGACGCGGCGGTGCTGGCGCGGGCGGCGGGTTTC
The DNA here is from genome assembly GCA_039808305.1 of Gemmobacter sp. Classification (GTDB taxonomy): domain Bacteria; phylum Pseudomonadota; class Alphaproteobacteria; order Rhodobacterales; family Rhodobacteraceae; genus Gemmobacter. Next base: position 2,032 of record JBDHSR010000246.1, read on the forward strand.
GCGCGCGGCTTGCGCGGCTGAGGCCGGGTTTTTGGGGAGAGGGACCATGTTCGACACCATCACGCTGAGCACCGATACGCGCGGCATCGCCCGGCTGGCCCTGAACCGGCCGGAGAAGCACAACACCCTCTCGGCCCGGATGATCGCCGAGCTGACCGAGGCGGCGGCGCGGCTCGGCGCCGATCCGGCGGTGCGGGTGGTGATCCTCGCCGCCGAGGGCGAGAGCTTCTGCGCCGGCGGCGATCTCGGCTGGATGAAGGCGCAGATCGAGGGCGGCGCGGCGGCGCGGCGCGAGGGGGCGACGGCGCTGGCCGGGATGCTGCACGCGCTCGACACCCTGCCGAAGCCGCTGATCGGCCGGGTGCAGGGCCAGGCCTTCGGCGGCGGCATCGGCATGATGTCGGTCTGCGACCTCTGCGTCGGCGTCGAGGCCGCGCGCTTCGGGCTGACCGAGACGAAGCTGGGCCTGATCCCGGCCACGATCTCGCCCTATGTCATCGCCCGGATCGGCGCGGCGGCGGCGCGGCGGCACTTCCTCGGCGCGCGGCTTTTCGACGCGGCCGAGGCGCATCGCATCGGGCTTCTGGCCCGGATCGCCGCTCCGGCGGAGCTGGACGCGGCGGTCGAGGCCGAGGTCGCCCCCTTCCTCGCCTGCGCGCCGGGCGCGGTGGCCGCCGCCAAGGCGTTGGTTGCCCGCGTCGCCCCGCCGCCGGACCGGGCGCTGATCGACGCCACGGTGGACCTGCTGGTCGCCCGCTGGGAAGACCCGGAGGCGGCCGAGGGCATCGCCGCCTTCCTCGGCAAGCGCCGCCCCGGCTGGGTGCGCGAGGCGTAGAAAGCCTGACAGAATCCATGGGTCATCGCGGGCCCGCGTCGCCATGCCGCGGCGCGGCGATTTTCTGTGTGCGACGGTATACAATCCGCGAAATCCCGGTCACGGCGCGGGTTTTTCGCCGCGCCTTCAGTTGACCCCGCAGAGGGGCGGGAGTAAACGGAACCCAGCAACGATCCGCCGCGCGGGGCGCGCCATGCCCCCTGCCGTCAGCCGAAGGAGCCACTCGTGGACGAACTTCTCCGAGAATACCTTCCCATTCTCATCTTTCTCGCGCTCGCCGTCGGCCTGGGACTCGTGCTGATCCTCGCGGCGCTGATCCTCGGCGTGCGCAACCCCGACCCCGAAAAGGTCTCGGCCTACGAATGCGGCTTCAACGCCTTCGACGACGCGCGGATGAAGTTCGACGTGCGCTTCTACCTGGTGTCGATCCTGTTCATCATCTTCGACCTCGAAGTGGCGTTCCTCTTCCCCTGGGCGGTGGCCTTCGGCGGGCTGTCCATGGTGGCGTTCTGGTCGATGATGGTCTTCCTCGGCGTGCTGACCGTGGGCTTCGCCTATGAATGGAAGAAAGGAGCCCTCGAATGGGCGTGAGCACTTCCGCCAATCACGCGGCGAACGATCTGGACGCCGCGACCGCCGCGCTGAACCGCGATCTCCAGGACAAGGGCTTCCTGCTGACCTCGACCGAGGACATCATCAACTGGGCGCGCACCGGCTCGCTGCACTGGATGACCTTCGGCCTCGCCTGCTGCGCGGTGGAGATGATGCACACCTCGATGCCGCGCTACGACGCCGAGCGGTTCGGCATCGCGCCGCGCGCCTCGCCGCGCCAGTCGGACTGCATGATCGTCGCCGGCACGCTGACCAACAAGATGGCCCCGGCGCTGCGCAAGGTCTACGACCAGATGCCCGAGCCGCGCTATGTGATCTCGATGGGCTCCTGCGCCAATGGCGGCGGCTATTATCACTACAGCTATTCGGTGGTGCGCGGCTGCGACCGCGTGGTGCCGGTGGACATCTACGTCCCCGGCTGCCCGCCCACCGCCGAGGCGCTGCTGTACGGCCTGTTGCAGTTGCAGCGGAAGATCCGCCGCACCGGCACGCTGGTCCGCTGAGGAGGGGCGCGCATGTCCGAAGCCTTGCAACAACTGGCCGAGCATCTGCAACTGAAGCGCCCGCAGGCGGTTCTGGCGGCCGAACTCGCCTATGGCGAGCTGAATGTCGAGATCGCGCCGGCGCAACTGCTGCCCTTCGTCGATTTCTTGAAGACCGACGGAAGCTGCCGCTTCTCGACGCTGGTCGACATCACGGCGGTCGATTACCCGGAGCGTCCGGCGCGCTTCGATGTGGTCTATCACTTCCTGTCGATGTACCAGAACCAGCGCATCCGCGTGAAGCTGGCGGTGCGCGAGGACGAGATGGTGCCCTCCATCGTCACGGTCCACCCCTCGGCCAACTGGTTCGAGCGCGAGGTGTTCGACATGTTCGGCATCCTGTTCTCGGGCCACCCGGACCTGCGGCGGCTGCTGACCGATTACGGCTTCCGCGGCCATCCGCTGCGCAAGGATTTCCCGACCACCGGCTATACCGAGGTGCGTTATGACGAGGCGCTCAAGCGCGTGGTCTACGAGCCGGTGAAGCTGGTGCAGGAATACCGCCAGTTCGATTTCCTCTCGCCCTGGGAGGGCGCGCAATATGTGCTGCCCGGCGACGAGAAGGGGGCGGCCAAGTGAAGGACGGGCTGAAGGTCGGCGCGACGGCGGAACACCGCTTCACGGTGGAGGCGCGGCACACGGTGCCCGCGCTCTTCGCCGAGGAGGGGGCGTTTCCGGCCATGCCGCCGGTCTTCGCCACCGCCTATATGACCGGGCTGATGGAATGGGCCTGTGTCGAGCTGATCCGCCCCTTCTACGAGGCGGGCGAGGACAGTCTCGGCATCCATGTCGATTTCAGCCATCTGGCGCCCACCCTGCCGGGGCAGGCGGTCACGGTCACGGCGGAACTGACCGGGATCGAGGGGCGCAAGCTGGACTTCCGCCTGTCGGCCCATGACGGGATCGACACGATCGGCGAGGGGCGCCACCGGCGCGCGCTGATCGACACCGAGAAATTCGCAAACCGGCTGGCGGCCCGACGCGCCGCCGCGGGGCTGGAGGGCTGAGATGGACGGCGACATCCGCGTGAACACCTATGACGACGGCAGCCGCGACGCGCTGACCGGCGAACAGCAGATCCGCAACTTCAACATCAACTTCGGCCCGCAACACCCCGCGGCGCATGGCGTTCTCCGTCTCGTGCTGGAGCTGGACGGCGAGATCGTCGAGCGCTGCGACCCGCATATCGGCCTGCTGCATCGCGGCACCGAGAAGCTGATGGAAAGCCGCACCTATCTTCAGAACCTGCCCTATCTCGACCGGCTGGATTACGTGGCGCCGATGAACCAGGAACATGCCTGGTGTCTGGCCATCGAGAAGCTGACCGGCACCGTGGTGCCGCGCCGGGCGCAACTGATCCGCGTGCTCTATTCCGAGATCGGCCGCATCCTGAACCACCTGCTGAACGTCACCACGCAGGCGATGGACGTGGGCGCGCTGAC
>JBDHSR010000247.1:0-5456 GCA_039808305.1 Gemmobacter sp.
GCCGCGGCGGGGTGCCGGGGAATATCGGGAAAGGGTTGGCCGGTTGTGGTACGCGCCGGGGCGGGGGTCATGAGATCGGCAGGTTGCGGGATATTCCCGCGCAGGGTGGGCGGAGGTTCGATCCCGACCGTGACGTGCTCTCGGCGATGGCGAACAAGCTGGCCGAGGATCTCTCCACCCCGCGCGGCAAGCCGGGGCTGGACTGAGCGCCGGCCGGTGCGGGGTGCTCCCGCGCGCGGGCTCCGCATGATCCGCAAGCCAGGGCGGCCATAGGACATGCCAGACGGTTCACATTCCGGGGACAAGGAGGCGGGACGCAAGTTGCGCCTCTCCCAAAACCGCCCCGTGGGAGCCTCTCCCTTGCCCGGAACAAGGCGCGTAGCGCCCGACAGGCAGAATACGGCTCCCGTTTGTGCGGCAGACCTGCCCGGAAGAAGGAGCGCAATCCCCGCCGGGTAGCGCCCGACAGGCAGACCCCGCCCCGTTTGTGCGGCAGACCCGCCCGGAACAAGGCACGAAGTGCCGCCGGGCAGCGCCCGACCGCCCCCTCGGGCGGGCGCTTCGGTGCCGTAAGCGCGATGATAGGAGTTAGGCGGAGCGGCACCATAAAGCGGCGACCACATATGTCCCTGCGCCCACCCGGCGGTCGGGCACTGCCCTCCATTGCGAGGGGTGGCGAAGCAGGAGGGGGTAGAGGGTAGAGGGTAGAGGGTAGAGGGTAGAGGGGGCGTATCTTCCCCGGCCCAATCCCCCTTAGATGCCTCCCGTGCCATCCCCGACATGCCCGATCCGGCGCAGGAAGCCGGTCAGCGCCTCGGCGAAAGCCTCCGGCGCGTCGATGGGCGGCAGGTGGCCCGCGCCGCGCAGCAGGCGGAACTCGGCGCCCGTGACAAGCTCCGCCGTCTCGCGCACCAGATCGGGCGGGGTGGAGCCGTCCTCGGCTCCGGCGAGCGCCAGCGTGGGCAGGCGCAGCCCGGCGGTGGGGGTGTAGAAATCCGCCCCGCCGATGGCGGCGCAGGCGCCGCGATAGCCCTCGGGCGACGCCGCCAGCAGCCTGTCGCGCCAGGGCAGGTGCCGCCCCTCGGCGCGGAAGCGGCGGGAGAACCAGCGCTCCATCGTGGCATCGGCCAGCGCCGCCATGCCGCCCTCGGCCACCGCCTCGGCCCGCGCGGCCCAGAGCGTGTCGTTGCCGATCCGCGCGGCGGTGTTCGACAGCACCAGCCCGCGCACCAGATCGAGCCGCTTCACCGCCAGCCCCTGCGCCACCAGCCCGCCCAGCGACAGGCCGACGAAGACGCAATCCGTCACGCCCAGATGGTCGAGCAGCCGCTCCGCGTCGCGGATCAGCGCGCCCATCGCATAGGGCGGCGCCGGCACGTCCGATCCGCCATGGCCGCGATGGTCGTAGCGGATGAGCCGCAGGCCGGGCGGCAGAAGCGGCAGCACCGCGTCCCACATCGTCAGATCGAGGCCGAGCGCGTGGGAGAACACCACCGGCGCGCCATGCCCCTCGTCGCGATAGTTCAGCCGCAGGTCGGGCAGGAAGGCGAGCGGCATCGCTAGTCCCCGAACCGCGCCAGCGCGGTCTGGAACAGGCCCGCGTCGATATTGCCGCCGCTCGCCACCGCGATCACATCCTCGCCCGCGATCTCCTCGGGGCGGAAGAGCGCGGCGGCCAGCGCCACGGCGCCGCCCGGCTCCAGCACGATCTTCAGCCGCTTGAAGGCCAGCGCCACCGCCTCCAGCGCCTCGTCGTCGGAGACCACCAGACCGGGGCCGCAGAGCCGGCGGTTGATCGGGAAGGTGAGCGCGCCGGGGGCGGGCGTCACGATGGCGTCGCAGATCGAACCGGAGAGCCGCTCGTTGCGCTGCACCGTGCCGGCGGCGAGGCTGCGGGCGGTGTCGTCGAACCCCTCGGGCTCGGCCGGGCGGGCGCGCAGGCCCGGCGCCCGGCTTTCCAGCGCCAGCGCGATGCCGGCGGTCAGGCCGCCGCCGCCGCAGGGCACCAGCACATCGGCCTCGCGGATGCCGAGCTCGCGCGCCTGCTCGGCGATCTCCAGCCCGCAGGTGCCTTGCCCGGCGACGACCTCGGGCTCGTCATAGGGCTTGATGAGGCTCAGCCCGCGCGTGGTGGCGATGCGCGAGCCGATGGCGTCGCGGTTCTCCCGCGCGCGGTCGTAAAGCACCACCTCGGCCCCCAGCGCGCGGGTGTTCTCGATCTTCAGCCGGGGCGCGTCGGCGGGCATGACGATGACGCAGGGCACGCCATGGCGCTGCGCCGCCAGCGCCACCCCCTGCGCGTGGTTGCCCGAGGAATAGGCGATCACGCCGCGCTCGCGCAGCTCCGGCTCCAGCGCCGAGACGGCGGACCAGCCGCCGCGGAACTTGAACGATCCGGTATGTTGCAGGCATTCCGCCTTCACCCAGACCCGCCGCCCCGCGATCTCGTTGAGGAAGGCCGAGCCGATGAGCGGGGTGCGCAGCGCATGGCCGGAAAGCCGGAAGCTCGCCGCCTCGATACGGGCGATGTCGATCATTGCAGCACCTCCAGCCAGCGGCGCAGCGCGGCGACCGCCTCGGGTTCGTCGAGGAAGGGGATATGGGCGCGGCCGGGCACGTCGGCGAAGATCATGTCGGGGCGGCGGCGGCGCATCTCGGCCGCCGTCGCTTCGGACAGCAGATCGGAATTGGCGCCCCGGATCAGCGCCAGCGGCAGCCCGGCCAGCGCGTCGAACAGCGGCCAGCCATCGACCTCCGGCCCCTCATAGGCGGCGAGGAACGACTCGCGCAGCGCCGGGTCGTAGGTGATCGAGAGGCCCCGTTCGGCGGGGCGGTAATGCTTCACCGCCTCCTCCATCCAGCGGCTGTCGGGCACATCGGCGAAGCCCGGCATGTTGCGCGGCAGCGCCGCCGCCAGCGCGGCATGGGTCCTGGCGTTCGGGTTGCGGCCGATATAGTCGAGGATGCGGCCCAGCCCCGGCCGGTCCAGCACCGGCCCGATGTCGTTCAGCGCCACGCCCGACAGCCGGTCCTTCGCCACCGCCGCCAGCACCATGGCGATCAGCCCGCCGCGCGAGGTGCCGAGCACCGCCGCCTTCTCCACCCCCAGATGGTCGAGCAGCTCCAGCGCGTCGCGCCCCTCCTGCGGCACGGTGTAGGAGGCGGCGCCGGTCCACTGGCTGTCGCCCCGGCCGCGGTAATCCATGCGGATCAGCCGGAGCGGCGGCAGGTGCGGGACGAGATAGTCGAAATCCGCCATGGTCCGCGTCAGGCCGGACAGGCAGAGGAGCGGCAGGCCCGCGCCCTCGTCCCGGTAGGCGAGGCGGGCGCCATCGCTGGCGGTGAAGAATTGCGTCATGCGAAACGGTTCCGTGATCGTGGGTCTGGGGCGGCGGCCGCCCGGCGGGAAACGGTGGACGCCGCGCCGGGGTTCCGCGGCCCTTGGGGCATCGGAGGGCCGGCCGGGGCGCCGCCGGCCCGCAGGGTGGCACAGGCGCGGGACAGGGAAAAGAGGGGGAGCGGCCGATCGTCGCGCTTGTCCCGAAGGCCGTCAGCGCCTAAACCCGGCCCGCGAGACAGGAGAGCGCGATGGCCCGAGGCACCGAACCCCTATCCAACGACCGCGAGGCGTCGAAGCGCGTCGGCGCGCTGTCGGGCCTGCGGCCCTTCCTCGCCCCCTATCGCGGGCTGGTGCTCGGCGCGCTGGCCGCGCTGACCCTCACGGCGACGGTGAGCCTGATCCTGCCCATCGCGGTGCGCCGGGTGGTGGACAATTTCAACGGCGCGGCGGGGATACTGGAGCAGTATTTCGGCGGCGCGCTGCTGATCGCCGCCTTGCTCGCGCTGGGGACGGGCTTGCGCTACTACCTCGTGACCCGGCTGGGCGAGCGGGTGGTGGCCGACATCCGCCGCGCGCTGTTCGACCGGGTGTCGGCGCTGTCGCCCGCCTTCTTCGACCGTATCATGACGGGCGAGGTGCTGTCGCGGCTGACCACCGACACGACGCTGATCCTGTCGGTTATCGGCTCCTCTGTCTCGGTCGCCCTGCGCAACCTTCTGCTGCTGCTCGGCGGTCTGGGCTTCCTGTTCTTCACCTCGCCGAAGCTCACCGGCCTCGTCCTTCTGCTGGTGCCGGTGGTCGTGGTGCCGATCGTGGTGATGGGGCGCAAGCTGCGCCGGCTCAGCCGCGACAACCAGGACTGGATCGCGGCCTCCTCCGGCTCCGCCTCCGAGGCGCTGGGGGCGGTGCAGACGGTGCAGGCCTATACGCATGAGGCGCGCACCCGCGCCGCCTTCGCCGAGGTGACCGAGAAATCCTACGATTCCGCCAAGGCCCGCATCGGCACGCGGGCGGTGATGACGGTGATCGTGATCTTCCTCGTCTTCGCCGGGATCGTGGGTGTCCTCTGGGTCGGCGCGCGCGATGTGCGCGGGGGCACGATGAGCCCGGGCGAGCTGGTGCAGTTCGTCATCTACGCGGTGATGGTGGCCGGATCGGTCGGCGCGCTGTCGGAGATCTGGGGCGAGTTGCAGCGCGCGGCGGGCGCGACCGAGCGGTTGGTGGAACTGCTGAACACCGAGGACAGCGTGCGGGACCCGGCGCAACCCGTGGCGCTGCCGCGCCCGGTGCGGGGCGCCATCGGCTTCGAGGGCGTGCGCTTCGCCTATCCCACCCGCCCCGGCCAGTCGGCGCTGGAGGGGGTGGACCTGCATGTCGCCCCCGGCGAGACGGTGGCGCTGGTCGGCCCCTCCGGCGCGGGGAAGAGCACCATCCTGCAACTGCTGATGCGGTTCTACGATCCGCAATCCGGCCGGGTGACGCTGGACGGCATCGACCTGCGCGACATGGCGCGGGCCGATTTCCGGCAGGCCATGGCGCTGGTGCCGCAGGCGCCGGTGATCTTCGCGGCCTCGGCGCGCGAGAACATCCGCTTCGGCCGCCCCGAGGCCAGCGACGCCGAGGTGGAGGCCGCCGCCCGCGCCGCCGCCGCGCATGACTTCATCGCGGCGCTGCCCGAGGGCTATGACACCTTCCTCGGCGAGCGGGGGGTGATGATCTCCGGCGGCCAGCGCCAGCGCATCGCCATCGCCCGCGCCATCCTGCGCGACGCGCCGGTCTTGCTGCTGGACGAGGCGACCTCGGCGCTGGACGCGGAAAGCGAGCGCGCGGTGCAGCAGGCGGTGGAGCGGCTGGCCCAGGGGCGCACGGTGCTGGTGGTGGCGCACCGGCTGGCGACGGTGAAGCAGGCCGACCGGATCGTGGTCTTCGACCATGGCCGGATCGTGGCGCAGGGCACCCATGACGCGCTGGTGGCCGAGGGCGGGCTTTACGCGCGCCTCGCCCGGTTGCAGTTCACCGACGGGCAGGCGTGAGGGCCAAGGCGCGCGGCTGTGTCGGGCTATCGTCCTTGGGGCGGTGGCTGGTGGGCGCGTCTTTCGTGATCCTGACCCGCCTG
>JBDHSR010000248.1:0-5424 GCA_039808305.1 Gemmobacter sp.
CGGGAAAAGAGGCCGGAAACCGGCCCGGGCAGAGGGCGGAAATCATGAAACAGCCGGTCGTCCTGATCCCCGGATTGCTCTGCGACGCACGGGTGTTCGAACATCAGATCCTGCATCTGGGCCTGCACCGCCCGGTCGTCATCGCCCGCCCCGATGGTCAGACGGTGGAGGAGATGTCGGCCACGCTGCTGCCGCATCTGCCGCCGCAGGCGGCGCTGGTGGGGCTCGGCCTCGGCGGCGACGTGGCGCTGGATCTGCTGCGCCGGGCGCCCGAGCGGATCAGCCGCATCGCGCTGATCTCCACCGATCCGCTGGGCGAGGCGGCGGCGATCGCCGCGGCGCGCGAGGCGCGGATGGTGGCGGCGCGGGCCGGGCGGCTCTATCAGGCGCTGGCCGGGGAATACCCGGAGGCGGACATGGGCCCGCGCGCCGAAAGCCTGCGCCCGGTGCTGCGCGCCATGGCCGAGCATCTGGGCGAGGGGGTCTATCTGGCGCAATCGCGCGCGCTGCAACGCCGCCCCGACCAGCAGAAGACGCTGCGCCGCGCCATGCTGCCGGCGCTGATCCTCGGCGGCGGGCGCGACACGCTGGTGCCGCCGCGCCGGCACCAACTGGTGGCGGGGCTGATGCCCTTCGCCACGCTGAACATGATCGCGGATGCCGGCCACCTCCTGCCGCTGGAGGCGCCGGAGACGGTGACGGCCGCGCTGGAGGCGTTCCTGCGCGGCCCGATGCTTCTGAAGTGATCAGTTCGCCGTGGCGAGCTTCACCGGCGATTTCTTCGGCTTGCCCGAATTGGCGTCGATGAAGTTCAGCACCAGCGGACGGATGTTCAACCGCCAGCTCTTGCCGGCGAAGATGCCGTAATGGCCGGCGCCGGGCTCCAGATGGCTGGCCTTCTTGCTGTCGGGCAGGTTGGTCAGCAGATCGAGCGCGGCGAGGCACTGGCCGGGGGCCGAGATGTCGTCATTCGCGCCCTCGACGATCATCACCGCCACATCGGTGACGGCGCTGGCATCCACCACCTTGCCGGCCACGGTGAAGGCGTTGCGGGCGATCTCGCGGTTCTTGAACACCCGCTCCACGGTGGAGAGATAGAACTCCGCCGTCATGTCCATCACGGCGAGATATTCGTCGTAGAACCGGTTATGGGCGTCGTGGTCCGACGCCTCCTCGCGGGCGACGCGCATGATCTGGTCGCTGAACGCCTTGCCGTGCCGCTCGGCGTTCATCGACATGAAGGAGGCGAGTTGCAGCAGCCCCGGATAGACCAGCCGCCCGGCGCCCTTGTATTTGTAGCCGACGCGCTGGATCGCCCATTGCTCCAGCTGGCCCATGGTGACGCGGCGGCCGAAATCGGTGACCTCGGTCGCGGCGGCGTCGGGATCGACCGGCCCGCCGATCAGGGTGAGCGAGCGCGGCTGCGCCGCCGGCTCCTCGCCCGCCAGATAGGCGGTGGCGGCCAGCGTCAGCGGCACCGGCTGGCAGATGGCGATGACATGGGTGTCCGGCCCCAGCTCGCGCATGAAATCGACGAGGTAGAGCGTGTAGTCCTCCACGTCGAACTTGCCGGCGGAAACCGGGATGTCGCGGGCATTGTGCCAGTCGGTGACGAAGACATCGGCATCGGGCAGGAGCGAGGCGACGGTGGAGCGCAGCAGCGTCGCGTAATGGCCCGACATCGGCGCCACCAGCAGGATCTTGCGCGCCATCGGGGCGCGGCGGCGCACGAAGAACTGCACCAGATTGCCGAAGGGGCGTTCGACCACGATCTTCTCGTCGACCAGGTGGTCCTGCCCGTCGGGGCCGACGATGGAGCGGATGCCCCAGTCGGGCTTGGCGACCATGCGCGCGAAGGTCCGTTCCGTGACCTCGCCCCAGGCGGCGGTGAGGTTCACCAGCGGGTTCATCGACAGCGCGAAGATGGGGTAGGAGGCCATGGCCCGCGCGGTGGCGCCGAGCCACTCATTCGTGTTGCGGGCGGTTTCCATCACGTCATAAGTCGCCATATACTTCATCGCGTCTCCTCGTCCGCCGCGCTGTGGCTTTGCCGCTGCCCCGCCGCGAAACGGGGAGGGAATGCTGCATGTGCGAAAAACATTAGGGGGGAATTCTTAACATGACAACCGAGACCACGGACGCGGACGCAAGGCTGGACCGGCTGAATGCGAATCTCGCCAGGGTGGAGGAGTTGTCGAGACGGCTGGCCGCGGCGCTAAGCCAAAGAAAACAAAGCGATCCTGCCCTGCATGGCCCCTCGCAGGAGGTCTATATGAAGGCCGCCGCCGCCTATGTGGCGGAAATGATGCAGAACCCCTCCAAAATCATCGAGAACCAGGTCAACTACTGGGGCAAGAGCCTCAAGCACTATGTCGAGGCCCAGCAGACCCTGCTGAAGGGCGAGTTGAGGGCCCCCGCCGACCCCGGCCCGAAGGACCGCCGATTCGCCAATCCGCTCTGGGACAGCCATCCGTTCTTCAACTATCTCAAGCAGCAATACCTGATGAACGCCGAGGCGGTGACCGGCGCCGTTTCGGGGCTGGAAACGCTGGAGCCGGGCGACCGCAAGCGGGTGGAGTATTTCTCGCGCCAGATCGTCGACATGTTCTCGCCGACCAATTTCCTCGGCACCAACCCGGACGCGCTGGAAAAGGCGGTGGCGACCGACGGCGAAAGCCTGGTGCGCGGGCTGGAGAACCTCGTGCGCGACATCGAGGCCAACAATGGCGACCTGCTGGTGACGCTGGCCGACAAGGAGGCGTTCCGCGTCGGCGAGAACATCGCCACCACGCCGGGCTCGGTGGTGTTCCGCAACCGGATGCTGGAGCTGATCCAGTACAGCCCCACCACGGAGAAGGTGTTCCAGACCCCGCTCATCATCTTCCCGCCCTGGATCAACAAGTTCTACATCCTCGACCTGAAGCCGGTGAACAGCCTGATCAAGTGGATCGTCGATCAGGGCTTCACGCTCTTCGTGGTGAGCTGGGTGAATCCCGATCCCGGCTATCGCGACGTGGGCATGGACGACTATATCCGCGACGGCTATCTCGCCGCGATGGAAGAGGTGAAGCGGATCACCGGCGAGAAGCAGATCAACGCCGTGGGCTATTGCATCGCCGGCACCACGCTGAGCCTGACGCTCGGCCATATGCAGAAGACCGGCGACAAGACGGTGAAATCGGCCACCTTCTTCACCACGCTCACCGATTTCTCGGACCAGGGCGAGGTGGGGGTGTTCCTGACCGACGATTTCGTCGACGGGATCGAGCGGCAGGTGGCGCAGGACGGCATCCTCGACAAGTTCTTCATGGGCAAGACCTTCAGCTTCCTGCGCTCCAACGACCTGATCTACCAGCCGGCGATCAAGAGCTACATGATGGGCGAGGCGCCGCCGGCCTTCGATCTGCTGTTCTGGAACGGCGACGGCACCAACCTGCCGGCGAAGATGTCGGTCGAATATCTGCGCGGGCTCTGCCAGCGCGACGAGTTCGCCCGCGACGGCTTCCCGGTCTTCGGCGAGAAGGTGCGGATCGCGGATGTGAAGGTGCCGCTCTGCGCCATCGCCTGCGAGACCGACCATATCGCCGCCTGGAAGAGCAGCTATAACGGCATCCGCCAGATGGGGTCGAAGGACAAGACCTTCATCGTCTCGGAAAGCGGCCATATCGCCGGGATCGTCAACCCGCCCTCCAAGGGCAAATACGGCCATTACACCAACGAGGCCGGGCTCGCCGGATCGCCGGAGGACTGGATGGCCGGCGCCACCTACACGCCGGGAAGCTGGTGGCCGCGCTGGGGCGAATGGCTGGCGGGGCGGTCGGGCAAGAAGATCGCGGCGCGGGTGCCGGGTGATTCGGGGCGGCCGGTATTGGCGCCGGCACCGGGCACCTATGTCTCGGCCGTGCCAAACGCCTGATCGAAAAGAGCTTTCCCCGGAAGCGGCGGAATTTCCCTAGCGTCATTGCTGCACCGCAGAAAAAGACTTGATTTTCTGCGGTGCAGCATCTAGATATGGCTCATCAGGAAACGGACGCATCACTGCCGGATGCCCGCCCCAAGGAGCGAATGACATGACCAAGACCCCCGATTTCACCAAAGTCGTGCAAGACATGATGGCGTCCTTCCCGGTCGACGCCTCCGCGTTCCAGAACGCGTTCAAGACCCAGGCCGCGATGGGCGAGAAGTTCACCAAGGTCGCGCTGGAAGCCGCCGAGAAATCGACCGAGATCTCGTCGAAATGGGCGAAAGACACCATCGCCAAGCTGTCGGACGCCGCCCGCGCCAAGTCGGACGTGTCGGAATACAGCAAGGCCGCGACCGATTTCGCTTCGGCCGCCGCTGAGATGGCCGCCGAGAACCTCGCCGCCTTCGCCGAGATCGCCAAGAAAGTGCAGATGGAAACCGTCGAGCTGATGCTCGCCGCCGGCAAGGACGCTTCGGAAGAAGCCCAGGCCGCCGTCAAGAAGGCGACCGCCGAAGTGACCTCGGCCGCCAAGAAAGCCGCCGCCGCGGCCGCGAAGTAATCGCGAAAAGGGGCGGGTCCTTCCTTTCCTCCCTGTCGGACGGAACCGCCGGGCGGGCCTTCGGGCTCGCCCTTTTCTTTTTGCTTTCCTTTTGCGGCGGGCCTGCCCTAGACTTCTCTGCAAGCGCAAAGAAGGAAGGGCGCCTTCATGGCCAATACCGAAAAGCCGCTGCTGATCAAACGCTATGCGAGCCGGCGGCTCTACAACACCGAGACCAGCGATTACGTCACGCTGGAGGACATCGCGGGCTTCATCCGCGCCGGGCGCGAGGTGCAGATCGTCGACCTGAAATCGGGCGACGACCTGACGCGGCAATATCTGCTTCAGATCGTGGCCGAGCATGAGAGCAAGGGCGAGAATGTCCTGCCGATCAACGTGCTGACCGATCTGGTGCGCAGCTACACGACCGAGATGCAGAGCGTGGTGCCGCAATTCCTCGCCGCCTCGTTCGAGATGCTGCGCGACGGCCAGTCGAAGATGATGGAGAACCTGTCCGGCTTCCCCAATCCGATGGCGGCGATGCCGGGATTCGAGGCGATGCGCAAGCAGCAGGAAGCTTTCATGAAAAGCATGATGGGCGGGCTGCCGGGCTGGGGCGGCTCCGGTCCCGCGCGGGAAGAGGACGAGAAGGCGCCGGCCTCCGCCGACGAACTGGCGCAGATCCGCAAGCAACTGGCCGAGCTTCAGGCGAAACTCTCGAAGCTCTGAGCAGCAGGCGGCGCGCGCAATCCGCCTGATGAGCGCGCGGCCCCTTTCCGTGCCGGAACAGGGAGCCCCGCGACAGGGTTCAGCGGCCGCGCACCTCATCCGCCGCCGCGACCAGCGCCCCGGCGATGAAGTCGAGTTCCGCCCGGCTCAGCCGCACCGGCAGGCGCACGTCGCAGGCGCGCATCAGCATGGC
>JBDHSR010000249.1:0-5422 GCA_039808305.1 Gemmobacter sp.
GAGGTGGTGCCGTTCCAGGTGAAGACCACATCGCGGTCGAAATCGACCGTCGCCAGATCGACGATCTCGCCGTAAGGCGCCTTCTTCACCGTGGCGTCCAGCTTCAACTGTTTCACGACATCGGTGACCCAGCCCTCGCCGAAGCTTTCCCAGGCCAGCATCTCGACCGGGCGCGCGCCCAAGAGGCTCCACAGCGCCATCTCGACGGCGCCGGTATCGGAGGCGGGCACGATGCCGATGCGGTAATCGGCAGGCACGCCCAGGATTTCACGGGTGAGGTCGATCGCCTCTTTCAGCTTCGCCTTGCCGACAGCGGCGCGATGCGAGCGGCCCAAGGGCGCGTCGGCGAGCAGGTCGAGGGAGAAGCCGGGGATCTTGGCGCAGGGGCCGGAGGAGAAGCGCGGATTGGCCGGGCGCTTTGCCGGGGCGATCAGATCAGCCATGGTATCCTTCCAGATATAAGCCTCTCGTTGGGGAGAGGTGTCCCGCCGCCGTTGCTAGGGCAGGCGCGTCGCTTCCGCAAGCGGAAATGTCGTTTCCGATAGGAAACCGGTCGCAACTGGTGGAACGGGGCGCTGGTCTGGCCTATGCGGGCCTGAGGGCCGGATGTTTGTCCGGCGGGCAGGGGAGATGGAGGCGAGGGCCGCGACGCTCGGGCGCAGGCCCGACCTCGGCTCCAATCCGGAACGAGACGACCCAAGCCCGGCGAAATCGCGGGGGGTCTTTCGGATCGCAAGCCAAGGGAGAGGGGGTGAGAGGCTGGACAGCGACCCGAACGGGGCTCGTTACGGCTGCTACCTTCCGGTCCTGACCGGGTTGGCGAGGCGCTCGCCCGCGCCAACCTCTCGCGGGTGGAGATAGGGCAGGCGCGGGGATTCTGCAAGCCCCGGCTTCGGCAGGGTGGCGTTGCGAGGAGGCTGGAGCCATGCGGTGACGGGGGCAGGGCGTATGGCGGGCTTGGCACGACCGCGCCGCCGACCTGAAGGGGCGGCGATATGTGCTCGGGTGATTGCCGGAGGGCGCGATGGCTGGTCTTGAGCGAATAAACCAGATGCAGCGATGTGCGTGGGTGGGTGCCGGAGGGACGGGGGGAAGGTGGCGATGCCGGGCGCGAGCCGTCAGCGTCCGAACCGGATGCTTCCGTGCGGGAGGGGAGCGCCTTACGCGATCAGCCCGGCGAGGCGCGCGCCTTCCAGCAGGCTCTCCGCGACGTGATCGGCATGCTCGCCCGCGGTCGGCAGCAGGTCGGGCACCTGCACCACGACGCAGCCGGCGGCGCGGGCCGCGGCGGCGCCGGTCTCGCTGTCCTCGAAGACGAGGCAGCGGCCGGGCGCCGCGCCGAGCAGCCCGGCCGTCAGCAGATAGGGTTCGGGATCGGGCTTCGCCGCCGTCACGTCGTCGAGCGTCACCACATGGCGGAAGGCGGCGGCGATCCCGGCCAGCCGCAGCTTGCGATGCGCGCCCTGCCGCCCGGTCGAGGTGCAGATCGCCTTGGGCTGGCGGATGCGCCCCAGCAGATCCAGCGCGCCGGGCTTCAGCGGCAGTTCGGCCGCGGTGGCGGCCTCGAAGCGCTCGTACCAGCGCAGGCGCAGCTCGGCGATGTCGATTCGCGGGAAACGGTCGCGCAGGATCGCCTCGGTCGTCGGGCCGTCCTTGCCGATCAGGTCGTGGAACAGGCTGTCCTGCGGCACGATGCCGAAACCGGCGAAGGCGTCGCGCCCGGTGCGCAGGGCCACCGCTTCGGTGTCGATCAGCGTGCCGTCGAGATCGAAGATCACCGCGTCATACATGCCCCGCCTCCGCCCGTCGCGCCCCGCAGGCTTACAGGATCACGGATGCAGACGGAAGCGGGCAAAGCCCGCCGGGGCGGGGCCGAGATATTCCGGGCGAAGATGCGCGATCTCGGCCAGATGGGCCATGGCCTCGGGGGCGGTGTCGTAGGTCACGCTGGTGCCGCGCATCGGCATGAAGCCGAAATCGCGGGGCGGAGGGGACGCCGGCCTGCGCGCCTCGGCGATGTGGCGGATCAGCAGGTCGCGGATCGGGGTGCGGCCGACATCGACCAGCCGGTCGGGCCGGGCCCAGGCATAGCCGCCGCAGCCGGCGGCGCGGTAGCTGTTGGTCGCCAGGATGAAGTCCTGCCCGGGGTCGAGCGGCCGGCCGTTCCAGCGCAGGTCGCGGATGCGCCGCGCCTCGGGATGGACCAGCGCGCCGTGGCGGTCGTAGCGGGCGGGCTGGCCCAGATCGACGCGGAAGCCGAGGCCGAGGATCCGGTCGTGGTTGTAGCTGGGGAAATCCTCGTCGATCAGGGGTGCGTCGCGGCTGCCGGGCGGAATATGGCGGAAGAGGCCGGCGGCGTTTTCCAGCCATTCGGCGATCTCGGCCCCGGTCAGGCGCAGCGCGGCGATGGTATTGGGGAAGATGTAGAGATCGGCGACATGGCGCAGCGCGAGGTCGCCCGGCGGCACGTCGGTATAGTTCTGCGCCCCGCCGCGCCCGCCCGCCTTGAAGGGCGAGGCGGCCGAGAGCACCGGCAGCGCCCCCTCGGGCCGGCCGCGCAGCTGCCGCGCCACGAAGGCGGCCTGCGCCTCGGCCACCAGGCGCAGCGCGTCGGAGGGGGCGACGGTGGCGAAATAGCTGTGCAGCCGGCGGTCGCTGCGGCCGACCGGGCGGCGGATCCAGTCCAGCGTCGCGGCGTGATCGGCGGCGATGGTCTCGGCGATCTCGGGGGCGGCGGGCAGGCCGGTTCCGATCCCGCGCAATTCGGCCCGCCCGCCGGTCACCCGCCAGCGCCGCCCGTCATGCGCCAGATCGAGGTCGATCACCCCCAGATGCGAGCCATAGGCGCCGGGCAGCACCACCGGCACGCCGAAGACCGTGCCGTGTTCGGGGTCGATGCCGGGCTCGGCGGGGCCGGGCGCGGGAAAGGGCAGGTGGCTGTGGCCGGCGACGATGGCGTCGATGCCCGGCACGCGGGCGAGCGCGGTCGAGGCGTTCTCGGCGCCCTGCCCGGCCTCGGCGGGGCCCAGCCCGGAATGCGACAGCGCCACCACCACCTCGGCCCCGGCGGCGCGCAGGCGGGGCACCAGCGCCTCGGCGGTCTCGACGATGCCGCGGGTGAACAGGACACCCTCCAGCAGGCTCCGGTCCCATTGCACGATCTGCGGCGGGGCGAAGCCGATCACCCCGACAAGCAGCGGCCACGACCGCCCCGTTGCATCGGGCAGGCTGCGGCGCAGCAGGCACCAGGGCGGCAGCAGGGTGTCGTCCGCCTCGGGCCGGGGGCCTTGGCGGCGGGCGATATTCGCCGTCACCACCGGAAAGGCCGCCCCGCGCAGCGCGGCGAACAGGGCGTCGAGCCCATGGTTGAATTCGTGATTGCCGAGCGTCGCCGCGTCGTAGCCGAGCCGGTTCATCACCCGGATCGCGGGATGCGCGAGGCCCGCCGGCATCCCGGCCTGCAGCACGCAATCGCCCAGCGGGTTGCCCTGGAGGAAATCGCCATTGTCGAACAGCAGCGCCCCCGGCGCCTCGCGCCGCGCCTCGGCGATCCGGGTGGCGGTATGTTCCAGCCCGATGCCGGGAAAGGGCCGGTCGGTGTAATAGTCGTAGCCGAGCAGGTGCAGATGCACATCCGTCGTGGCCAGCAGCCGCAGCCGGGTGGGTCGCGCAGGAGACGGGGACAGAAGGGAAACGGTCACGAAACTGCCTTGCGCGGCCGCCTCGGGCGGAGCCCGCTGCGGCATGGAACGACGGGAACACGGGCAATCTCTATGCGTTCACATGTAGTCGGCGGGGGAAGGCGACTGTCAACACCCTGCTTTCGTATAGGTTTCCTCTCCCGGTTGTCCGCCTCGGCCCGCCCGTTCCGCTTGGCGGACATTTACAGGCGGGGCGCGGCGTGGCAGAGCCGGGGAAAGGATGACCAGCCGGGGGAGGCGGATCCATGCGCCATGCGGAGACGGTGACCTTCGGCGGATCGGGGCTCGATCGCGCGGCGCATCTGCGCGACGATCCGGCGGCGCTGCTGCGGCAGGGCGAGGTGCTGCCGGTCTGGCGGGGCCGGCCGCTGATGGCGGAGGGCGCGCGCCTCGGCTGGCTGCCGGCGGACCATCCGGCGCTGGCCGGCGCCGGGGCGACGGTTTTTCTCGGGCTGGACGGGGGCCGGCCGCGCTTCGCCGCCGACATCTCCGGCTGGGCGCCGGAAGGGCCGGAGGATGCGGGCTCCGCGCCGCTTTTCCTCGCCGGCGACCAGCCGCATCCGGCGCTGGAGGGCGACATCGTTTTCGGCGACCTGCGCCTTGCCATGGTGCGGCTTTCCCCGCGCGAGGCGGAACTGGCGGCCATGGCGAAGGCGCTGCTGCAATGGCATGCCGCGCACGGCTTCTGCGCCGCCTGCGGCGCGGCCAGCCGGATGGCGCAGGGCGGCTGGCGGCGCGACTGCCCGGCCTGCGGCGCCCAGCATTTCCCGCGCACCGACCCGGTGGTCATCATGCTGGTGACGCGCGGCAACCGCACCCTGCTCGGCCGCTCGCCCGGCTGGCCGGAGGGGATGTATTCCTGCCTCGCCGGCTTCATCGAGCCCGGCGAGACGGTGGAGGCCGCCGTGCGCCGCGAGGTGGCCGAGGAGACCGGCATCCGTCTCGGCGCGGTGCGCTACCTCGCCAGCCAGCCCTGGCCCTTCCCGGCCTCGCTGATGATCGGCTGCGCCGCCGAGGCGCTGGACGAGGCGATCCGGCTCGATCCGGCGGAGCTGGAGGACGCGCTCTGGCTGACGCGGGAGGAACTGGTGGAGGCGTTCGCCGGGCTGCATCCGGCCGTGAAACCGCCCCGCGCCGGCGCGATCGCGCATTTCATGTTGTCGAACTGGCTTGCGGACCGGCTCGATTGAACGGAAAAGTGATGGAACGAGGGGCCGTGCGACAGGGCCCGAGGCAGAACACCCCGGAGGCGGCACAGGCATGAAACTCAGCACCCGCGAAGACATCGAGGCGCCGCTGGAGGCGGTGTTCGCCTCTTTCGCCGATACCGAATACTGGGAGCGTGCGGCGTTGCGCCGCGGGGCCGAGGTGACGCGGACCGACCGGCTTCAGGCCGTCGGCCCCGGCATGGCCTGGAATGTGGGCTTCCGCTTCCGGGGCAAGCCGCGCCGGCTGTCGGTGAAGCTCACCGCGATGGAGCCGGGGCAGAACATGGCCTTCCATGTCATCGGCAGCTCCTTCGACGCCTTCGTCGCGCTGGATTTCGTGGAGCTTTCCGCCCGACGCACCCGCGTGAACGTGGCGACCGAGGTGAAGCCGCGCACCCTCGCGGCGCGGGTCTTCATCCAGTCGATGAAGCTGGCCCGCAGCAAGATCGAACGCCGCTACGAGGCGCGGGTCGGCGCGATCTGCAACGAGATCGAGGAACGCCACCGCCCCCG
>JBDHSR010000250.1:0-5418 GCA_039808305.1 Gemmobacter sp.
CAGGCCAACCGCGACACGCGGCCCCACCTGATCGGCGGGCATGGCAACTATGTCTGGGCGACCGGCAAGTTCCGCAATCCGCCGGATCTCGACCAGGAAACCTGGTTCATCCCCGGCGGCACGGCGGGTGCGGCGATGTATACCTTCGAGCAGCCCGGCATCTACGCCTATGTGAACCACAACCTGATCGAGGCCTTCGAGCTCGGCGCCGCCGCCCACTTCAAGGTGGAAGGCGACTGGAACGACGATCTGATGAAACAGATCCTCGCCCCCGTCGGCATCTGACGAGACTGCGGCCGCCCCGCGCGACAGCGGGGCGGCCGGCTTCCCCCGTTTCCGGAGGTTCCCATGCGCCGCCTGACCACCTTCGCCCTGCTCGCCCTCGCCGTGTCGGCCGGGGCGCTTTTCGTGCTGAGCCGCCCGGCGGCGGATGGCCCGCATACCGTGCGGCTGGAACCCGCCGAGTTCGAGCACCGGCTGGACGGCGAATGGCGCCAGCACGGGCGCGACACCGATGCGCCGAAGGCCATGGTGCGGATCGACGCGCCGGTCGAGGTGATGGCGATGCCGGTCAGCGTGGCCGAATACATGGCCTGCGTCGGCGCGGGGGCCTGCGCCGCGCCGGACGGGCCGGTGGATCGCGGCGACCTGCCGGTGACCGGGGTGAACTGGCTCGATGCCAACGCCTATGCCGCCTGGCTGTCGGAGAAGCGCGGCGAGATCTGGCGTCTGCCCACCGACGCGGAATGGGCGCAGGCGGCGGGCAGCCTGTTCCAGGACGACGCGCTGGGGATCGAGGACGATCCGAAGAACCCGGCGATCCGCTGGCTGGCGGAATACGAGGCGGAATCGGCGCGCTCCCGCAGCCGCGACCGGGAAATCCGGCCGGTCGGCACGCTCAACGCCAACGAGCATGGCGTGCGCGACATCGGCGGCGCGGTCTGGGAATGGACCTCGACCTGCCTGCGCCGGGGCGAGCTCGACGCGGCCGGCAATCCCGTATCGCAGGAGGAGTCATGCGGCATCTATATCGCCGAGGGCCGCCATCGCGCGGCGCTGACGCTGTTCGTGCGCGACCCGAAATCCGGCGGCTGTTCGGTGGGGACCCCGCCCGACAACATGGGCTTCCGGCTGGTGCGCGAGCCGCGCTCGCCGCTGTCCAGACTGGTATCGGGCTGGGCCTCTTCCTGATTATTGTCCCGAGGCGCTTTGCTTTTCCCGGCTTTTGCGGCACCAATGGCTGAGGTGCCCTGAATGCGGGAGGCGAAAGAGCGCGGCGTGGCCATCGACATATCCCTTGTGCGGAGCCTGCCGCTGTTCCAGCGCATGACGGTGGAGGAACTGTCGCGCCTGCTGTCGCGGGCGACGGCGCGCCGCGTCGCGGCGGGCGAGACGGTGTTCGAGCAGGGCGCCCCCGCCCGCACCTTCTATCTGCTGCTGCACGGGCGGCTGAAGGTCAGCCAGGTCACGCCCGACGGCCAGCAGGTCATGGTGCGCATCGTCCATCCCGGCGACCTGTTCGGCTTCGCCCGCGCCCTCAGCCGCGACGACTATCCCGGCACCGCCCGCGCGGCGGTGGATTGCGTGGTGGTGGGCTGGCCCATGGCCGACTGGGACGCGGTGGTGGAAACCAATCCGCGCCTCGCCATCAACGCCATGCAGACCATCGGCCAGCGGCTCGACGAGGCGCATACCCGCCTGCGCGAGATGTCGACGCAGGAGGTGGAGCGCCGCGTCGCCCATGCCGTGCTGCGGCTGGCCGAGAAGGCCGGGCGCTCCGAGGGCGGCATGACCCGCATCGATTTTCCGATCACCCGCCAGGACATCGCCGAGATGACCGGCACCACGCTGCACACCGTCTCGCGCATCCTGTCGGCCTGGGAACACCAGGGTCTGGTCGAGGGCGGGCGGCAGAAGCTGACCATCTGCGACGCCGAAAGCCTGGCCCGGATCGCCGATCCGGAATCTTGACTTTTTCACATCCCTATTTGATTTTGCGCAAAGTGCGCCGCGCTGCGGCAAGGTATCCGTGAGCCAACGGGCCCCGTCGGCCCGCATCACAGGAGAACAGAAATGACTGCCCTTTCCCGCCTTTTCGCCATCCCCGCCCTCTGCCTTGCGCTGGTTGGCACCGCTCAGGCGGCTGAAGTCGAGATCCACATGCTCAACAAGGGCGAGGCCGGCACCATGGTGTTCGAACCCGCCTTCGTGAAGGTCCAGCCGGGCGACACGGTGAAGTTCATCCCGACCGACAAGAGCCACAATGTCGAAGGCATCAAGGAGATGCTGCCCGCCGGGGTGGAGCCGTTCAAGGGCCAGATCAACGAGGCATACGACCTCACCGTCACCGAACCGGGCCTCTACGGCGTCAAATGCACCCCGCATTTCGCCATGGGCATGGTCGCGCTGATCCAGGTGGGCGACGCGCCGGCCAATCTCGACGCGGTGAAGGACGGCAAGCTGCCGAAGAAGGCGCGCGAGCGGATGGATGCCGCGCTGGCCGAAGTGAACTGACGCAAGACCGGCGCCGGGGCGATCTATTCGCCCCGCGCCCCCGATGCCGGATCCGGTCCGGCAATCCCGGGCCGGGGCGGCCCGCAGGCACCTTTCCAGACGAAAGCCAGACCGATGTCCGCCAAGCTGACTGCCGACCTGCGCGCGATTGCCTGTCAGTCCCGCCTGTTTTCCGCCCTGCCGGCCGAGCTGCGCGAGCCGCTGCTCGATGCCGCGCGGGTCACCTGCTATGCGCGGGGCGAGACCGTGTTCCATCAGGGCGACACCGCGCATGTGCTGCATATCGTGGCCTCGGGCTGGGTGAAGCTCTACCGCGTCGCGCCGAACGGCACCGAGGCGGTGGTCGGCGTGATGACCCGCGGCCAG
This sequence comes from Gemmobacter sp., assembly GCA_039808305.1. GTDB lineage: Bacteria > Pseudomonadota > Alphaproteobacteria > Rhodobacterales > Rhodobacteraceae > Gemmobacter. The sequence continues at coordinate 2,881 of JBDHSR010000250.1, forward strand.
AGCTTCGGCGAGCCGGTGGCGCTGCGCGGCGCCGACTATCCGGTTTCCGCCGAGGCGACGACCGATTGCCGGCTGATCTGCCTGCCCTCGCAGGCGCTGCTGACGCTGATCCGCACCCGGCCGGAGGCCGCGATCTCGATCCTCGCCTCGACCTTCATGCACCTTCAGGGGCTGGTCGAGCAGATCGAGCAGTTGAAGGCGCGGTCCGGCGCGCAGCGGGTGGCGGAATTCCTGCTCGACCTCTGCCCGGAGGGCGCGGAGGCGGCGACGGTGACGCTGCCCTACGACAAGGTGCTGATCGCCGGCCGGCTGGGCATGAAGCCCGAAAGCCTGAGCCGCGCCTTCGCGCGCCTGCGCGAGCACGGCGTGCAGATCCAGCAGACCGATGCCCGCATCGCCTCGACCGCCGCGCTGCGCGATCTGGCCCATGCCGATCCGGCCTCGGCCTGGGCGCGGGCGAGCTGATCGCTAGAGCATCGCCAGCAGCCCGATCAAGCCGAGCCAGAGGGCGAGCGGGACCGAAACCGCCGTCAGCCAGCCGGGCGCATGATCCAGATGCAGGAAGCCGCCGAGGATCGCCCGCGCCTTGAGGAAGGCCAGTCCCAGCAGCGCCGCCGTGGCCGCGCGGCCGGGGAAGGCGGCGAGCGTCGTGGTCGCGGCGGTCAGCGCCAGCAGCCAGAGCCAGATGCGCGGCAGCGCCGTCATGCGCCCGCCCCCAGCAGATAGACCGGCGGCAGGATCAGCACCCAGACCAGATCGACCATGTGCCAGAAGGCCGCCCCCGCCTCCACCGCCGCCGGGCTTTCGCGCCAGGCCACCAGCGCCAGCACGACGATCCCGGCCGCGACATGCGCGGCGTGGAAGCCGGTCAGCAGGTAGTAGAAGGTGAAGAAGGGATGGCTGTCGATGCCGATCCCCTCGGCCGCGTGGCCGGCATATTCCGCGAGTTTCACCGCAAGGAACCCCGCCCCGCCGAGGGCGGCGAGGCCGAGCCAGCGCCGCGCCTGCGGTCGCCGTCCGGCCTCCGAGGCCCGTTGCGCCAACGCGGCGGCGAGGCCGGAGCTGACCAGCAGCACCGTGTTCAGCGCCGCCGCCCGCCCGTCGAGATGCGCCTGCGCCCCGGCGAAGCCGGTCGGATCGCCCAGCCGCAGCACCGACATCACCGTCACCCCGGCGGCGAAGACCAGCACCTCCGAGGCGATCAGCACCCAGATCAGCAATTCGCCCGGCAGGTCGTCGATCCGCATCACATCACCAGATGCCGGTAGATTTCGGGCAGGGCGGCGGTCAGGCGGTTCGGGTCGTGGATCACGGCGAAGCCGCCCTGCCCGAACAGGCGCGGGAACCAGACCTGCCCGTCGCGGTCGATGGTGATGCCGAAGACGGCATGGCCGGCCCGCCGCGCCTCGCGCACCGCCATGGCGCTGTCCTCGATGCCGTGGCGGCCCTCGTAATGGTCGAGGTCGTTGGGCTTGCCGTCGGTGATGACGATCAGCAGACGCCGCGCCCGCGCCTCGTCCGACAGCCCGGCCGAGGCATGGCGGATCGCCGCGCCGAGCCGGGTGTAATAGCCGGGGCGCAGCGCGGCGATGCGCGCCTCCACCGTGGCATCCATCGGATCGTCGAAGCCCTTGCAGCCATGCAGCCAGACCCTTTGCCGCTTCAGCGAGGAGAAGCCCTGGATCGCGAAGCGGTCGCCGCAGGCGTCGAGCCCCCAGGCCAGCGCCGTCAGCGCCTCGCGCGCGATGTCGATCACCGGGCGCCCGGTCACCGCCGATTCGGTGGAGCGCGAGACATCGAGCAGGATCGACACCGCGAGGTCGCGATTCTCCGGCCGCGCCTGTTGCCAGATCCGGTCGCTGCCCCGTCCGGTGGCGCGCAGATCGGTCACCGCGCGCAGCGTGGCGTCGAGATCCAGCTCCTCGCCATCCGGTTGGGCGTGGCGGATCAGCTTGGCCGGGCGCAGCGCCTCGAACTGGCGGCGCACGGCGCGGATGCGGCGTTGCGCGGCGGGGTCGAAATGGATGGCATGGGCGGGATCGGGCTCCACCGGCGCGGCCAGCACGCGGGCATGGGCCGGCAGGTACTTGCCCGAGCGCGCATCCCATTCGGGATAGGTGAAGGCGCCCGCGAGATGGTCGCGGTCCGCATCCTCGGGCGCGAGGTCGAGATGCAGCTTCAGCCGCGTCGCCGGGGCCTTGCTGATCTGGCCCAGCCCGATCTCCTCCTGGTCGTCGGCGGCCTTCTTGGCATTGTCGTGGTCGTCATCCTCGACCCGGCGGTTGAGGTTCAGGAACTCGGTCCAGCTCAGCAGCGCCTCGAACTTGTAGAGGATCAGGCTGTCGCGGCGTTCGGCAAGGTCGGATTTGTGGCGGCGGGCGCGATGCGCCTTGTCGCTTTCGCTGCCTTGCTCGGGATCGCCCTGCACGGCGGGATTCTCCACCTCGGAAGGGGCGGAGAAAGCCAGCCCCCGCGCCTCGGGCCAGAGCGGCACCGGCAGGAAGGGGCGATAGCCGCGCGGGGCGGCGCGGCCGGCCG
>JBDHSR010000251.1:0-5400 GCA_039808305.1 Gemmobacter sp.
AAGAAGTTCATGCCGATGGCGAAGAAGAAGCTGAGCCTTCCGGCGAAATCGTCCACGTTCATGCCGCGCGCCAGCGCGGCGCGGACATATTCGCGCCCGTCGGCCAGCGTATAGGCCAACTCCTGCACCAGGTTCGCGCCCGCCTCCTGCATGTGATAGCCGGAGATCGAGATCGAGTTGAACTTCGGCATCTCGGCCGAGGTGTATTCGATGATGTCCGCGATGATCCGCATCGAGGGTTCGGGCGGATAGACATAGGTGTTGCGGACCATGAACTCCTTGAGGATGTCGTTCTGGATGGTGCCGGACAGCACCGAGCGGTGATGGCCCTGTTCCTCGCCGGTGACGATGAAATTGGCGAGGATCGGGATCACCGCGCCGTTCATCGTCATCGAGACCGACACCTTGTCGAGCGGGATGCCGTCGAACAGGATCTTCATGTCCTCGACCGAGTCGATGGCGACGCCGGCCTTGCCGACATCGCCCACCACGCGCGGATGGTCGCTGTCATAGCCGCGATGGGTGGCGAGGTCGAAGGCGACCGAGACGCCCTGCTGGCCGGCGGCCAGCGCCTTGCGGTAGAAGGCGTTCGATTCCTCGGCCGTCGAGAAGCCGGCATATTGCCGGATCGTCCAGGGGCGCCCGGCATACATCGTGGCGCGCACGCCGCGGGTGAAGGGGCCGATGCCGGGCAGGCTGCCCATATGCGGCAGTTCCGCCGTGTCCGCGGCGGTGTAGAGCGGCTTGACGGCGATGCCTTCCAGCGTCTGCCAGGTGAGGCTGTCGGGGCTTTTGCCCTTCAGCTCCTTTTCGGCGAGCTTGCGCCAGGTGTCGAGTTGGTCGGTCATGTCGAACCTCGGGGTCGGGCGGAGAGGCCGGGGGCGCTGCCCCCGGACCCCCGGGATATTTAGAGACAGAAAATGAAGGCGGGGGCCTTATTCGAATTCCAGGATCACGTCGTCCACCTTCAGGCTGGCGCCGGGGGCGGCGTTGATCTTCTTCACCACGCCCTTCTTCTCGGCCTTGAGGATGTTTTCCATCTTCATCGCCTCGACGGTGGCGAGGGCCTGGCCCTCCTGCACTTCCTGGCCTTCCTCGACGCTGATCTTCACCACGAGGCCCGGCATCGGGCAGAGCAGGAAGCGCGAGGTGTCGGGCGGCAGTTTTTCCGGCATCAGCAGCGAGAGGTCATGCTGGCGCGGGGTGCGGACATGGACCTTGAGGTCGGCGCCGCGCAGGCGGATGCGGAAGCCCATCGGGATCTTGCCGACCTTGAGGACGAGGGGCGCGCCGTCGACCGAGAGGTGGGCGAGCGGCTGGCCCGGCGTCCAGTCGCTTTCGACGCGGATGGCATGGCCATCCTCGAAGGTGACGGTGGAGCCGGCGCGGTCGGCGGCGATGGTGACCGGGAAGGCCGCGCCTTGCAGCGAGACCACCCAGTCGTCGCCGACGCGGCGTTCGTGATTGTCCATGGTGCCGGAGATCTTGGTGCGGCGGATCTCGGCCACCCGGTTCATCGCGGCGGCGGCGGCGGCGGTGCGGCGCAGGGTGGCGTCATCCAGCGTCACGCCGGCGAAGCCCTCGGGATATTCCTCGGCGATGAAGGCGGTGGTGATATTGCCCGAGGTGAAGCGCGGATGGTCCATCACCGCCGAGCAGAAGGGCAGGTTGTGGCCGATCCCCTCCACCTCGAAGGTGTCGAGGGCGAGGCGCATCTCCTCGATGGCCTCGGCGCGGGTCTTGCCCCAGGTGCAGAGCTTGGCGATCATCGGGTCGTAGAACATGCTGATCTCGCCGCCCTCGTAGACGCCGGTATCGTTGCGCACGATCCCGCCGCCTTCGGTCGTGCCTTCGACCGGCGGGCGGTAGCGGGTCAGCCGGCCGATGGAGGGCAGGAAGTTGCGATAGGGGTCTTCGGCGTAGAGCCGGCTTTCCATCGCCCAGCCGTCGATCTTCAGATCCGACTGCGCGAAGGGCAGCGGCTCGCCGGCCGCGACGCGGATCATCTGTTCCACCAGATCGACGCCGGTGATGAGTTCGGTCACCGGGTGTTCCACCTGGAGCCGGGTGTTCATCTCGAGGAAATAGAAGTTGCGGTTGCCGTCGACGATGAATTCCACCGTGCCGGCCGAGGTATAGCCCACCGCCTTGGCCAGCGCGCAGGCCTGTTCGCCCATCGCCTTGCGGGTCGCCTCGTCGAGGAAGGGCGAGGGCGCCTCTTCGATGACCTTCTGGTTGCGGCGCTGGATCGAGCATTCGCGCTCGTGCAGGTAGACGCAATTGCCGTGCTTGTCGGCCAGCACCTGGATCTCGATATGGCGCGGCTGGGTCACGAATTTCTCGATGAAGATGCGGTCGTCGCCGAAGCTCGACGCCGCCTCGTTCTTCGAGGACTGGAAGCCCTCGCGCGCCTCGTCGGCGTTCCAGGCGATGCGCATCCCCTTGCCGCCGCCGCCCGCGCTGGCCTTGATCATCACCGGATAGCCGATCTGGTCGGAGATCCGCACCGCCTCGTCGGCATCGGCGATCAGGCCCATATAGCCCGGCACGGTGGAGACGCCTGCCTCCTGCGCCAGTTTCTTCGAGGTGATCTTGTCGCCCATCGCCTCGATCGCGGGGGAGGGCGGGCCGATGAAGACGACGCCTTCCTTCTCCAGCGCCGCCGCGAAATCCATCCGCTCCGACAGGAAGCCGTAGCCCGGATGCACCGCCTCGGCGCCGGTCTGGCGGATCGCCTCCATGATCCGGTCGATCACGATATAGGACTGGTTGGCCGGGGGCGGGCCGATATGCACCGCCTCGTCGGCCATCTTCACATGCAGCGCGTTGCGGTCGGCATCCGAATAGACGGCGACGGTCTTGATGCCCATCTTGCGGGCGGTCTTGATCACGCGGCAGGCGATCTCGCCCCGGTTGGCAATCAGGATCTTCTTGAACATTCGGCTTCCTTCCCTCAACCGCGCGCCTGGTCGCGCGCGACGCTTTCGAATGGCAAAAAGCCATCCGGGCGCGGGGCCCGGATGGCTTCGATGTGGACGGGGCGCGCCGCTTGCGCGGCGGCGATGTCGGAATGCGCCGCCTGCGCGGCGGCGGTGTCAGTAGCAGGCCGGCAGGCCGGGCACACCGCAGGACGCGCCGCCGGCGAGCCCGCCGAGGGCTGCGCCGGCGACGATGTTCTCGTCGGTCGCATCGGCGATGGCGGCGCCGACCACGGCGCCGGCGAGAGCGCGGCCGCCCTGGGTTTGCAGCGGGTTCGCGGGCTGCGGCTGATAGCCATAGCCGTAATTGTTGCTGGGCTGGGTGCAGCCCGCGACGGCAGCGGCGAGGGCTGCCACGAGGATGAAGGATTGGATACGCATGCTCGGCCTCCGGGTGTTGCTTTTATGAACAACGATCTTACCGCAAGGTTCCGCCGCGAAAAGGCCGAAAGCGCGCCGCGGCCGGGAAGGCCGGCGGAGCCTTGCCGATGGCCGGCCGGAGAAAATGTCCCGACCCGCGAGGGGCCGGGACCAAGGCAAGGGGAAGGGTCACAGTCCGGGCCGCCGGGATCGGCCCGGCGTCCGGAAGCGGAGGCGGGGGAACACGCCGTCCTTTCCGATAGTTGGGGCAGCCCGCCGGCTCCGGCAAACGCAAAACCGACATCGCGCGCGGGCTGCGCGGAAAACTGCCGGAGGAGGGCGCGCGCGCGCGGAAACATGCCTAGTCGTCCTCTTCGTCGTCGAAATCGAAGGGGGCGGCGTCCTCGGCGAAGACTTCGGGGAAGCTGGCCTGCGCGCGTTTCAGGTCGATGCGCAGCAGCGCCTCGTAGGAGCAGGGATCGAACGGATCCTCGGCGGGGACGACCTCGCGCCCGAACAGCCAGCTCAGCCGGCCGGCGTCGAGATTGCCGCGCTCGAACGGCTCCTCGCCGAAACAGGCCCAGAGCGCGGCCATGAAGGCGGTGTCGGCGGCGCGGTCCAGCGCCTTGCGGTCCTTGAACCGCTCGCGCCGGGTGATCTTCGTCGGGCCTTCCTTGTGGTTGGCGCGGCGGATGGTGAACTGGAAGTCGGTGCCGGTCATCCGGCCCGGAAAGCCGCGATGTTTCAGCATGGCGCACCCCCGGCAAGGGCGCGGGGTTGGGCGGGCCGGGGCGTCAGGCCCCCGGCCCGCCCGGAAGCGTTACTTCCACTTGCTGTTGTAAACCGGCTCAGTGGTGAGCGCGGGCTCGTCCTGATAGACGACTTCTTCCTGCTTGGCGCCGGCGCAGGCCGCGAGGAACGCGACGGTGCAAAGCGCGAAGGTGATGCGGATAGTGCTCGACATCCTCTACTCCAGTTTTCTTGGAGGGCCGGGGCGGCAACCAGATCCCGCCCGTGCCCCCGATACGAGGTGCGAAACGCTTGGGCGCGTTTCACAGGCAGGATAGCCGCTTTCGCCGGGAAAGGACATGAGATCGCGCGCAAAGCCGGCACCTGTGACTCGGCTACATCAGCCGGAGGGGCATATGAAGAACGATCCGCAACATGTTGTGGTTGCATCAGTAAATCTCCCAGATGCAGGCGCCGTCCCGGATCGAGAACGCCTCGAAGAACTGGGTCGCCTCGGGCGCCGCCTCGCCGAAGGGGACCGCGACATCGGCCAGCGAGATCACGACCTGCGCCGGTGCCGGGCCGAATTCGGCCAGCCGGGGCAGGGCGAAGCCCTCGCAGAGCGCCTGCATGTCAGCGGCGGCGGTGTCGAAATCCACGTTGCCGCCGGCGCGGGCGATCTGCGGCGCGATGAAGCGGAAGCGCAGCGTCAGGCCCTGCGGGCCGGCCTCGTTCCAGATCACGTCCTGAAGGGTCACCGGCTGGCCGGAAGGCACGGCGATCCGCTCGCCATCGCCCACCAGCACCACCTGCCCGGGCGCGGCGGGGCCGTCGGCCTCGGATGCGGCGCCGGTCATGGCCGCCCCCTCGGGCCGCGGCGCCGCGCGCCCGTCCCCCGTCTTGCCCCGATCATTCCGGCCAGCCGCATGTCATCCCCCTTTGGTTCGCGCGAAAGCGTTCAGAGGGGGATGTTATCGTGTTTCTTCCACGGGTTCGCCAGCTTCTTCCCGCGCAGCGAGGCGAAGGCGCGCGCCACCCGGCGGCGGGTCGAATGCGGCATGATCACCTCGTCGATGAAACCGCGCTCGGCGGCGACGAAGGGATTGGCGAAGCGGTCCTCGTAATCCCTGGTGCGCGCCGCGATCTTCTCCTTGTCGCCGAGTTCGGAGCGATAGAGGATCTCGGTCGCGCCCTTGGCGCCCATCACCGCGATCTCGGCCGTGGGCCAGGCGTAGTTGAAATCGCCGCGCAGGTGTTTCGAGGCCATCACGTCATAGGCCCCGCCATAGGCCTTGCGGGTGATCACCGTGACCTTCGGCACCGTCGCCTCGCC
>JBDHSR010000252.1:0-5393 GCA_039808305.1 Gemmobacter sp.
CGCGGGGTGCGCTGGATCAGGCCCTGTTGCAGCAGGTAGGGCTCGATCACCTCCTCGATGGCGTCGCGGCTTTCCGAAAGGGCGGCGGCGATGGTTTCCACCCCGACCGGCCCGCCGCCGTAATTCTCGGCCAGAAGCAGCATGTAGCGCCGGTCGGCGCCGTCGAGGCCGAGATCGTCGACCCCCATCCGGGTCAGCGCGCGGTCGGCGATGGCGCGGGTGAGGCGGCCGTCGCCCTCGACCGTCACGAAATCCACCACCCGGCGCAGGAGCCGCCCGGCGATGCGCGGGGTGCCGCGGGCGCGGCGCGCGATCTCGCGCGTGCCCTCGGGCATGGGCTCGACGCCGAGCAGCCGGGCGCCGCGGGTGACGATATGGTCGAGCTCGTCCTCGGTATAGAATTGCAGCCGGGTCGGGATGCCGAAGCGGTCGCGCAGCGGCGTGGTCAGCAGGCCGAGCCGCGTGGTGGCGCCGACCAGCGTGAAGGGTTGCAGGTCGATCCGCACCGTGCGCGCCGCCGGCCCCTCGCCGATCACCAGATCCAGCGCGAAATCCTCCATCGCCGGGTAGAGCACCTCCTCGACCACCGGGGAGAGCCGGTGGATCTCGTCGATGAAGAGCACGTCGCGGGCCTCGAGATTGGTCAGGATCGCCGCGAGGTCGCCGGGTTTCGCCAGAACCGGGCCGGAGGTCATGCGGAAGCCCACCCCGAGTTCCCGCGCCATGATCTGCGCCAGCGTGGTCTTGCCGAGGCCGGGAGGGCCATGGAACAGCGTATGGTCCATCGCCTCGCCGCGCATCCGGGCGCTTTCGATGAAGATACGGAGATTGGCGCGCGCCTCGGCCTGGCCCACGAAATCCTCCAGCACCTGCGGGCGGAGCGCGCGGTCGGCGTCTTCCGGCAGGCGGTCGGGGCGGAGTGTGGGGTCGGATTGCGTCATGGCGGAACAATTGCCGAACGCGGGCGGTTTGGCAAGGGCCGTCCGCCGGTGTCCGGATCGGAGACGGACGGTTCGGGCCGCGCCTGTGGTGGCGGTCGAGGATCGGGCCGCCGCCCGGCAAGGGAAACAAGCCGCTGGCGGCAGCGTAGGGCGCAGGGCCGCGGAAGGATTACCCGCAAGCGGCCCCGGCCCGGGAAAGGATCAGCCCTTCGGCATGAGGAGCCGCAGCGCCCGGCGGATCAGCTCCGCGGTATCGGCCTCGGGCGCCTCGCCCGCCACCGTCGCCACCGCCTGCGCGGCGTCGGACTGGCCGTAGCCGAGGTTGAGCAGCGCCGAGAGCGCGTCGGCGCTATAGGCGGCGCGGGTCACCGCCGGTTTCGCCGGCGCGGCGCGGGGGCGCGGCGCGGGGGGCTCCACCACCTCGTCGAGCGGCGCCTCGGTGTGGAGCGCGGCGCCCATCGCCATGACCATCGGCGCCTTGGCCTTGAGCTCCAGCACCACGCGCTGCGCGATCTTCGGGCCGATGCCGGGCGCGGCCTGGATCGCCTTGGCGTCGCCCAGCGTGATCGCCCGCCCGGTGCCCTCCGGCCCCAGCGTGCCGAGGATCGCCAGCGCGGCCTTGGCCCCCACCCCCTGCACGGTGGTGAGCAGCCGGTGCCATTCCTTCTCCAGCATGGTCGGGAAGCCGAAGAGTTGCAGCAGATCCTCGCGCACCACAAGCTCGGTATAAAGCGCGCAGGCCTCGCCCACCGCCGGCAGCGCCGCCAGCGTCCGGTCGGAGACATGGACGATATAGCCCACGCCGCGCACGTCGATCAGCACATGATCCGGCCCGCGCCAGTCGATCCGCCCCGCGATACGCCCGATCATCCCGCCGCCCTCCGCAGCGCGGCTTCCAGCCGGCCGGACGACTGGCAGTGATGCGCGTGGCAGATCGCGACGGCGAGCGCGTCGGCGGCGTCAGGGCCGGCAATCTGCGTGCCGGGCAGGTGCAGCCGCACCATATGGTCGATCTGCACCTTGGCGGCATGGCCCACCCCCACCACCGTCTTCTTCACCGCGTTGGGCGCGTATTCCCCGACCGTCAGCCCGAACTGCGCCGGAACCAAGAGCGCGATACCCCGCGCCTGGCCGAGCTTCAGCGTCGCCACCGCGTCCTTGTTGACGAAGGTATGCTCCACCGCCGCCGTGTCGGGGGCGAAGCGGCGCAGCACCTCGGTCAGTTGCGCATGCAGGCTGCACAGGCGGCGGGCGAGATCGCCCTCCCCCTCCTCCGGGGCGGAGTGGCAGATGCCGTTCGCCACATGGGTGAGCCGCGCGCCCCGCACGTCGATCACCCCCCATCCGAGGTTGCGCAACCCCGGATCGATACCCAGAACCCGCATCGCCCGCCCTTTGTTCCCGCTTTTCCCCCGGATAGCACGAAAGGGGAACAGGTGTCACCCGAAATTGCCGTCCGCCGATACGGCGCCGTCCATTATGCACTTGCAGCATGAACGACCCTTTGCGGGCGAAAGGCGACATCGCGCCGGGGAACCGGCATGAAATCATGAAAATCCTGTCAAAATTCCGGCTGCGAGCCATGCGGTTTCTGCATGAGCGCCATGCTCCCGTGTCGCTTGTTTTGCACATGCAGCAAGAATATGTATCGGCTCGAAGGCAAGAACGCCTTCGCAAAGAGCAGTTTTGAAACGAGGAACACCGCCATGGCCGCTTATGAGACGACCCGTACGGCGCCCTTTGGCGCCATCTCCACCTACCGCTTCATCCAGTTCGTGAGCAGCATCTTCGCCGCCGTCGCCGCATGGAACGACGCCCGCGTGACGCGCAACGCGCTGGCCAAGCTGTCGGACCGCGAGCTTGACGATATCGGGCTGTGCCGCGGCGACATCGACCTGATCGGCTCGAAAGGCTGATCCGCGTCTGTTGCCGGACCATAGGGCCGCGAGGCCCGCAAAACGCCGAAGGCCGCTCCTGTTGGACGCGGCCTTTTTGGTGTTCCGGTGAAGGAATGCCCGGGCGATATACGGCGGGGGATCGCACGATCCACGGCACCGATGTTCCGGCGAGACGGGAGGCGGCGGCCCCCTCCCCGGCCTCAGTTGGCGTAACGCTCGATCTGCGCCGCCAGCCAGAGCGTGAGCGGGTCGGCCTGCATCAGCATGCCGCCGAACCGCTCGAACCCCTCGGCCTGCCGCATCCGCTCCACCCGTTCGCGATAGGAGGTCTCGCCGACCTGATGCACCATGGCCGCCTTCAGCCCGCAAAGGCAGGCGACGACGATCAGCATCGGGCCGAGGATACGGGTGCGGCGCGAGACAGGACGGAAATAATACGACCGGCCGAGCGTCCCCTCGGCCTCGAAACCATAGCCCAAGGCACGCGCCTTCTCGACGCGGGCCACACGCTCATAGAACTCGGACAGATCCTGATCGGCCATATCACACACTCCACGGATACGGCCCCCACCGTTGGACCTTCTTGCGGCCCGAATGTGGCGAAACTATGGCGCGCCGGCAAAATCCGCCGCTTTTCAGCCGTCTTTGCGCATCACGAGGCAGGACCATTCGCCCAGATCCTCGCGCGCCTCCAGCGTGAAGCCCTGCGCCAGATAGGCCGCCGTCACCGCCTCGGCCTGCACCATCAGAAGGCCCGACAGGATCACCCGCCCCGCCGGCGCGACATGGCGCGCCATGTCGGGGGCGAGCTCGATCAGCGGGCCCTTCAGGATATTGGCGAAGACCAGATCGAAGGGCGAGGCCTCGGCCAGACGCGGATGATCGAAGCCCGCGGCCTCCAGGCATTCCACCCGTCCGTCGAGGCCGTTGATCGCCACATTGGCCTCGGCCACATCCACCGCCACCCGGTCGATGTCGGAGGCGATGATCAGCGCCCCGGGCAGCACCGAGGCCGCCGCCAGCGCCAGCACGGCGGTGCCGCAGCCGATGTCGGCCACTTTCGCCGGCGCGAAACCCGCCTCGACCAGCCGGTCGAAGGCGCGCAGGCAGCCGAGCGTGGTGCCGTGATGGCCGGTGCCGAAGGCCACCGTCGCCTCGATCTGCAAGGCCACCCGGCCCTCGGGCACCTTGTCGGCGTCATGGCTGCCGAAGACGAAGAACCGCCCGGCTTCCACCGGCGCCAGCTCGCGGCGCACATGCGCCACCCAGTCGATCTCCGGCAGTTCCGACAGCGCGAAGGGCCTGGCGTCGAAGGCCAGCGCCAGCACGTCGAGGATCACCGCGTTCGGCGCCTCCACGAAATAGGCGCCGACCTCCCAGAGACCCGAGCCGTCCTCGATCTCGAACACGCCGACGCCGACCGGCGCGGGGTCCATCTTCTCCACGGCCTCGGCCAGCGCCTCGGCGGCATCCTCTCCCATCAGGGTGGTCAGGGCGGAATAGGTGGGCATCGAGGGCTCCTTCGCTGGACCCGGCCGCGATAGACCCATGCCGGCCAGCGGTCAACCGCGAAAGGCTGGACCCGCCCCGCCCCCTTGCGTATAAGGCCGCCATGACGATCCTCCCTGCGCCATCGGCCCGGCCCTCCGGGCAGCGAATTACCGTCCCGGCGGGCTGACGAGCCGCCGGGTGACGCGACATGGCAAGGCCCCTCCGGGCCGATTTCCCCCACTTCCCGAGCTTCTGGAACGCAACCGATGTGCGCCGATACGACCGATCCGAAATATCCCGTCTTCCTGCCCGAAACCGATTTCCCGATGCGCGCCGGCCTGCCGCAGCGCGAACCCGGCTGGCTCGCCCGCTGGAACGGGATCGGCATCTACGACCGGCTGCGCGAGAAGACCGGGCGCACGCCCTTCACCCTGCATGACGGCCCGCCCTATGCGAACGGCCATCTGCATATCGGCCACGCGCTGAACAAGATCCTCAAGGATTTCATCGTGCGCAGCCAGCAGATGCTGGGCCATGACGCGCGCTATGTGCCGGGCTGGGATTGCCACGGCCTGCCGATCGAATGGAAGATCGAAGAGCAATACCGGGCCAAGGGCCTGAACAAGGACGACGTGGATGTGGTGGCCTTCCGCCAGGAATGCCGCAAATTCGCCGAAGGCTGGATCGACGTGCAGCGCGAGGAGTTCAAGCGCCTCGGCGTCACCGGCAACTGGGCCGACCCTTACCTGACGATGGACTACCACGCCGAGGCGGTGATCGCCGAGGAGTTCATGAAATTCCTGATGAACGGCGCGCTTTATCAGGGCTCGAAGCCCGTGATGTGGTCGCCGGTGGAAAAGACCGCGCTGGCCGAGGCCGAGGTCGAGTATCACGACCATACCTCGCATACGATCTGGGTGCGGTTCCGCCCGCTGGGCGCGCTCGACGGCGCCTCGGTGGTGATCTGGACCACGACGCCCTGGACCATCCCGCAAAACCGCGCCGTCGCCTATAATCCCGCGATCGCCTATGGCGCCTATCGCATCGACACGGTGGCCGAGAA
>JBDHSR010000253.1:0-5382 GCA_039808305.1 Gemmobacter sp.
GCTCGGCCAGATCACGATCGACAATCTGCGGACCACCGCAATCCTGTGCCTGCCGGCCGCGCTCGCCGTCTTCGCCGGGGTGAGGCTGGTGCGCCGGCTGCCGGAGACGCTGTTCTTCCGGCTGGTCACCTGGGCCTTGCTGGCGCTGTCGCTGAAACTGGTCTGGGACGCGGCGCGGGCGTTTTGATCGCGCAGACGCAGCGAAATCTCTGCGCCGCGGCAAAATCGGGCTTGCCGAATATGCCGCATATGTGGTCTGTGACGAAAGAATCTTTCCCGGGAGACTCGCATGACCCAGCCCGCCCGCCCCTATCGCTCCGTCCTCTATATCCCCGGCTCCAAGGAGCGGGCGCTGGAAAAGGCGATGGGCCTGCCCGCCGACGCGATCATCTTCGATCTGGAGGACGCCGTGGCGCCGGAGGAGAAGCCCGCCGCGCGCGCGCTGCTGGCGCAGGTGCTGGCGGAGCGGGATTTCGGCGCCCGCGCCCGTATCGTGCGGATCAACGGCTTCGACACGCCCTGGGGCCGCGCCGATGCCGAGGCGATGGCGGCGGCCATGGCGCAAGGCACCAGGATCGACGCCATCCTGATCCCCAAGGTGAACCGCGCCGCCGATCTCGATCCGGTGGCCGAGGCGGCGCCGGGCGTCGCGCTCTGGGCGATGATGGAGACCTGCGCGGGGATGCTGAACGCGGCCGAGATCGCCACCCATCCGCGCCTGAAGGGCATGGTGATGGGCACCAACGATCTGGCGAAAGAGCTCAACAGCCGCTTCCGCCCCGACCGGCTGGCGATGCAGGCGGGCCTCGGCCTCTGCCTGCTGGCGGCGCGCGCGCATGGCCTCGTGATCGTCGATGGCGTCTACAACGCCTTCAAGGACGAGGAGGGCCTGCGCGCCGAATGCGAGCAGGGCCGCGACATGGGCTTCGACGGCAAGACGCTGATCCACCCGGCGCAGCTCGACATCGCCAATGCCGCCTTCGCCCCTTCGGAGGCCGAGATCGACCTCGCCCGCCGCCAGATCGCCGCCTTCAATCAGGTCTCGGCGCAGGGCGGCGGCGTGGCGGTGGTCGATGGCCGGATCGTCGAGAACCTGCATGTCGTGACGGCGCAGGCCACGCTCGCCAAGGCGCAGGCGATTGCGGCGCTGGCCGATTAAGGGCTACTGAGGGCAAACCCTTCAGACGGAGCCAGCCATGACCCTGCTCGCCCTCGGCCTGATCCTGTGGATCGCCGCCCATATGTTCAAGCGCCTCGCCCCCGGCGCGCGCGCCGCCCTCGGCCCGGCCGGGCGCGGGATCGTCGCCGCCGCCGTTCTGGCCGCCGTGGTGCTGATGGTGATCGGCTACCGGCAGGCGGAGGGGGCGGTCCATTGGGGCCGCAGCCCGATGCTCACCGGACTCAACAACCTGTTGATGCTGCTTTCGGTCTATCTCTTCGCCGCCTCGGGGATGAAGACCGCGCTCGGCCGCCGGCTGCGCCATCCGATGCTGGCGGGCGTCGCCGTCTGGTCGGTGGCGCATCTGCTGGTGAACGGCGACACGCCCTCCTTCCTGCTGTTCGGCGGGCTCGGCCTCTGGGCGCTGGCGCAGATGTGGGTCATCAACGCCAGCGGCCCGCGCGCCGCCCCGCCGCCGGGCAAGGGCGCGCGGATGGAAATCATCGCCATCGCCGGAACGCTTCTGGTCTATGGCGTCCTCGCCGGGGCGCATTACGCGCTCGGCTATCCGGTCTTCGGGTGAAGGGGTAACGGCATGAAACTCTACCGCTTTCTCAGCGACGACGACACCTCCGCCTTCTGCCACAAGGTCACCGCCGCCCTGAACAAGGGCTGGGCGCTGCATGGCGGGCCGACCTATGCCTTCGACGCCGCGAAGGGCGTGATGCGCTGCGGTCAGGCCGTGGTGAAGGAGGCGCCGGGGATCTATACGCCCGAGACCAAGCTCGGCGAGCAATGAAGCGCGGGGCCACCCGCAGCGCAGGAGACGCAGCGATGAAAACCAATCCCGGCCGCTTCTTCGAGGATTACCGCCTCGGCGAGACCATCATCCACGCGGTGCCGCGCACCGTCTCGGGTGGGGAACGCGCGCTCTATCACGCGCTCTATCCGGCGCGGCACGCGCTTTACTCCTCCGACACGTTCGCCCGCGCCTGCGGCCTGCCGGCGAGCCCGCTGGACGATCTCGCCGCCTTCCATGTGGTGTTCGGCAAGACGGTGCCCGACATCTCGCTGAACGCGGTGGCCAATCTCGGCTATGCCGAGGGGCGCTGGCTGGCGCCGGTCTGGCCGGGCGACACGCTGCGGTCGGAATCCACCGTGATCGGGCTGAAGGAGAATTCCAACGGCAAGTCCGGCAATGTCTATGTCCGCACGCGCGGGCTGAACCAGCGGGGCGAGGTGGTGCTGGACTATGTGCGCTGGGTCATGGTGCGCAAGAACCGGCTCGACGCCGCCGCGCCGGAGCCGGTTGTTCCCGAATTGCAGAAAGTCGTGCCGCCCGAGGCGCTGGCGGTGCCAGCCGGGTTGGATTTCTCCAATTACGATTTCGCGCTGGCGGGCGAGCCGCATCGCTGGGGCGACTATCGGGTGGGTGAGAGGATCGACCATGTGGATGGCGTGACCATCGAGGAAGCCGAGCACATGATCGCCACCCGGCTCTGGCAGAACACCGCCAAGGTGCATTTCGACGCCACCTTCCGCGAGGACGGCAAGCGGCTGATCTATGGCGGCCATGTGATCTCGATGGCCCGCGCGCTCAGCTTCAACGGCCTCGCCAATGCGCAGATGATCGTGGCGCTGAACGGCGGCGCCCATGCCAATCCCTGCTTCTCGGGCGACACCGTGAAGGCGTGGTCCGAGGTGCTCGACAAGGCGGAGACCGCCGCCCCCGGCGTGGGCGCGATCCGGCTGCGGCTGGTGGCGGTGAAGCAGGGCGCCGCGCCTTTCGCGCTGAAGGGCGAGGACGGCAGATACGCGCCCGAGGTCCTGCTCGACCTCGACTACTGGGCGATCATGCCGAAGTGAGCCGCCGCCCCCTTCCGGCCGCCGCGCGCCCTCCGGCCCGGCGGACCGCATGGGCTTTCATTCTGGCGGAAATATCCCGGGGGAGCGCCGCAGGCGCGGGGGCGGCGCCCCCGGCGACAGCGCCGCCGGGCGCCTCGCGTGAGTCGGGTCCATGGCCGCCATCCTGTGATCACGCCCCGAAAATATGTGATCACAAACCGGAAAAAATGCCCCTGATAGCGGAAACGGGCGGTCTGTGCTGCGTTTGCACAGGTGACTTGCCGGAAAAAAGCGCTAATGAGACATCAGTAATCCTGCCAGCGCGTGCCCGCCGCGGCGCGCCAAGCGACGAGGGACACCCATGACAGCACCCAAGCGGGTCGAGCGCCCCCTTTCCCCCTTCATGATCGGGCCCTACTACCGCCCGCAGATGACCTCGATCTCCTCGATCATGATCCGCATCACGGGCCTCGCCCAGATCGCCGGCATCGCGCTGCTGACGGCCTGGATCTTCGCCGCCGCCGTGTCGCAAAGCTGGTTCGACTGCGTGAACTGGCTGGCGACCTCCTGGCTCGGCTGGCTGGTCTGGATCGGCTCGGCCTGGGCGGTATGGTTTCACCTGCTCGGCGGCGTGCGGCATTTCATCTTCGACGCCGGCAAGGGGATGGACATTCCCACCGCCGAGAAGCTGGGCCTCGCCATGTTCGTGGGCGCGACCGTGCTGACGGTCGTCACCATCATCGTCGCCGTCGTGTAAGGAGGCAAGCATGCGTTACCTCACCCCCCGCAAGCGCGCCGAAGGTCTGGGCGCCGCGCGCCACGGCACCCGGCATCACATGGCGATGTCGGTCTCCGGCTGGGCGCTGCTGTTCATCGTGCCGGTCTTCGTCTTCGTCCTCGCCCGCACCCTGGGCCAGGGATACGAGGCGGTGCGCGCCACCTTCGCCAATCCCTTCATGGCGATCCTCACCGGCCTCTTCCTTTTCGTGGGCATGCGCCATTTCGCCAAGGGCGCGCAGACCGCGATCGAGGATTACACCCATGGCTTCGCCCGCGAGGCCCTGATCATGCTCGCCAACGCGGTTTCCTATCTGGTGATCGCGGGGGGCTTCTACGCCCTCGTCAAGCTCGCGCTCTGAAAGGCTACGACCGATGACTGCTGCTTATCCCTATGAAGTCCACGACTATGATGTCGTCGTGGTCGGCGCCGGTGGCGCGGGCCTGCGCGCCACGCTGGGCATGGCGGAGCAGGGGCTGCGCACGGCCTGCGTGACCAAGGTGTTCCCGACCCGCTCGCATACCGTGGCGGCGCAGGGCGGCATCGCCGCCTCGCTGTCGAACATGGGGCCGGACAACTGGCAATGGCACATGTACGACACCGTGAAGGGGTCGGACTGGCTGGGCGACACCGACGCGATGGAATACCTCGCGCGCGAGGCGCCGGCGGCGGTCTACGAGCTGGAACATTACGGCGTGCCCTTCTCGCGCACCGAAGAGGGCAAGATCTACCAGCGCCCGTTCGGCGGCCATACCACCGAATTCGGCGAGGGCCCGCCGGTGCAGCGCACCTGCGCCGCCGCCGACCGGACCGGCCACGCCATCCTGCACACGCTCTACGGCCAGTCGCTGAAGAACAATGCCGAGTTCTACATCGAATATTTCGCCATCGACCTGATCATTACCGACGGCCGCTGCACCGGCGTCGTGGCGTGGAAGCTCGATGACGGCACGATCCACGTCTTCAACGCCAAGATGACGGTGCTGGCGACCGGCGGCTATGGCCGCGCCTATTTCAGCGCGACCTCGGCCCATACCTGCACCGGCGACGGCGGCGGCATGGTGGCGCGCGCCGGGCTGCCGCTTCAGGACATGGAATTCGTGCAGTTCCACCCGACCGGCATCTACGGCTCCGGCTGCCTCATCACCGAGGGCGCGCGCGGCGAGGGCGGCTATCTGACCAACGCCAATGGCGAGCGGTTCATGGAGCGCTACGCGCCGCATTACAAGGACCTCGCGCCGCGCGATTACGTCAGCCGCTGCATGACGCTGGAGATCCGCGAGGGGCGCGGTGTGGGCGAACATGGCGACCATATCCACCTGCACCTCAACCACCTGCCGAAAGAGACGCTCGACCTGCGCCTGCCCGGCATCTCGGAATCCGCGCGCATCTTCGCCGGCGTCGATCTGACCAAGGAGCCGATCCCGGTTCTGCCGACCGTGCATTACAACATGGGCGGCATCCCGACGAATTACTGGGGCGAGGTGCTGAACCCGACCGCCGCGAATCCCGACGCGGTGTTCCCCGGCCTGATGGCGGTGGGCGAGGCGGGCTGCGCCTCGGTCCATGGCGCGAACCGGCTCGGCTCCAACTCGCTGAT
>JBDHSR010000254.1:0-5338 GCA_039808305.1 Gemmobacter sp.
GACATCGTGCTGGAGATGGACGAGATCAACGAGGATTTCCCCTCGACCGATGTGGCCATCGTCATCGGCTCCAACGACATCGTGAACCCGGCGGCGCAGGAGGATCCGAACAGCCCCATCGCCGGGATGCCGGTGCTGGAATGCTGGAAGGCCAAGCAGGTTTTCGTGTCGAAGCGCGGTCAGGGGACGGGCTATTCGGGGATCGAGAACCCGCTCTTCTACAAGGAGAACACAAGGATGTTCTACGGCGACGCGAAGAAGAGCATCGACGCCCTGCTGCCGATGATCGACTGATCCGGCGATCACCACAAGACGAAGGCCCCGGAGGAAATTCCGGGGCCTTCGGCGTTTCGGGGGGAGGGGCGAACCCGGCCCGTTCAGCCGCCGGCCGGCACCAGGCGCGCCGGGATCAGCCCGCGCAGCGCGTTGCCGACCCAGAGCCGCACCCGCGCCAGTTCCCCGGCCGGCAGCGCCTCCTCGCGGCAGCCCTGCGCCAGCAGCTCGGCGCGCAGCACGCCGGGCAGCAGGCCGCAGGCCAGCGGCGGAGTGCGCAGACCGGCGCCGCGATCGAAGAACAGGTTGGTGATGGTGCCCTCGCAGACCTCGTCGCGGTCGTTGAGGAACAGCACCTCGTCCAGCGTGTCGGGCAGCGCGGCGCGCGCCGCGTCGTAACGGGCGCGGCGGGTGGTCTTCAGCCGCAGCCAGGGATCGGCCGGATCCAGCCGCGCCTCGGCCAGCCCGATGCGCCATTCGGCGCGGGCGGCGGGCAGGGGGGCGCCGGTCACCTCGGCATCGCCCGCCGCGCCGAGCGTCAGGCGCACCCGTGCCGGCGCGGCGGGGGCGGGCAGGGCCGCGCGCACCGCGTCGGGATCGCAGCGGAAGCCCAGTCGCGCCGCCGAGGCGGCGAGCCGCGCCAGATGCAGCGGCAGCCGCGGATAGGCCGCGCCGTCCCAGAGCATCGTCTCGATCAGCCTTACCGGCTCAGCGCCGCCGCGTAACGGGCTTTCCAATGCGCTTCCTCCCATTCGCCCTCGGCGGTGGAATCATGGACCACGCCGCCGCCCACGTTCAGCGTCACATGCCGGTCCCGGATCGACAGCGTGCGGATCGCCACGTTGAACACCGAGGCGCCGTCGGGCGCCATCCAGCCGATCGCGCCGCAATAGACGCCGCGCGGGAAGGGCTCCACCTCGCGGATGATCTCCATCGCGCGGATCTTCGGCGCCCCGGTGATCGAACCGCAGGGAAACAGCGCCGGCATCAGCCGCGCCAGCGCCGGCGGCGCCAGCAACTGCCCGACGACCCGGCTGCTCATCTGGTGCACGGTGGCGAAGGCCTCGACCGTGAACAGCTCGGGCACCCGCACCGAGCCCACCTCGGCCAGCCGCGAGATGTCGTTGCGCAGCAGGTCGACGATCATCAGGTTCTCGGCCCGGCCCTTCTCGGAGCGGTAAAGCTCCTCGGCCAGCGCCGCGTCCTCCGCCGGGTCCGAGCCGCGCGGCGCGGTGCCCTTCATCGGGCGCGCCTCGATCCGGCCGGCGGCGGTGGTGGAGAAGAACAGCTCCGGCGAGCGCGACACGATCACCGGCCCGATGCCGAGGTCGAGACAGGCGCCGTAGCCCACCGCCTGCCGCGCCCGCAGCGCGGCGTAAAGTTCGAGCGGGCCGCCCGCCTCCAGCTCGGTCTCCATCGGGAAGGTGAGGTTGATCTGATAGCAATCCCCGGCGCGGATATATTCCGCCACCCGCGCGAAGGCCGCGCCATAGGCCGCGCGGTCGACCAGCGGCCGCAGCGGGGCGAGCCGCGCCTGCCCGGCGATCTCGGGCGCCGGTTCCGGCCCGTCGAACACCCCGAAGGCCAGCAGCGGATGCGCGCGCTCCTCCGGCATCAGCGCGGCGAGCCTCGGCTCCAGCGCATAGCCGGCCTCGTAGGCGACATAACCGGCCACCCAGGCCCCCGCCGCCCGCGCGGCGTCGAGCCGCGCGAGGGCGGGCTCGACCTCCGCCGCGCTATGGGCCAGCACCAGCTCGCGCGGGGCGCGGAAGGCGGCGGGGCGGCCCCCGGGTCCATGTTCCAGCAGGATCACGCGCATCCCTCCCTTTCCTGCCCGAGGGTCTAGCATCCGCCGCGCGCCCCGGCCAGAGCGCAGCCCGCCATTTTCCGCCCGAAACCGCGCCCCGGCTCCCATCCTCGCCTGTTCGGAAATATCCTGGGGGGAGGCGCAGCCGGGGGGCAAGCCCCCCTCCCGCGCCCCGCCGCCGGAGATGCCGCATGACCGACGGACCGCCGTCGCATTCGCCCTTGCGCGCGGGCCTCGGCGGACTATAACCCCCGTCAATTTGCGCTTCGCCATCGAATCCAGATTACCGCGCGCCGTCGGGGGGTGCGGTCCGAAAGCACACACGGGGTCCGTCATGCCGAAAAGAACCGATATCTCCTCGATCATGATCATCGGTGCGGGGCCCATCGTCATCGGGCAGGCCTGCGAGTTCGACTATTCCGGCGCCCAGGCCTGCAAGGCGCTGCGCGAGGAAGGCTATCGCGTCATCCTGGTGAACTCCAACCCCGCCACGATCATGACCGATCCGGGGCTGGCGGATGCCACCTATATCGAGCCGATCACGCCGGAAGTCGTCGCCAAGATCATCGAGAAGGAACGCCCCGATGCGATCCTGCCCACCATGGGCGGGCAGACCGGGCTGAACACCACGCTGGCGCTCGACGACATGGGGGTGTTGGAAAAGTTCAACGTCAAGCTGATCGGCGCCAATCGTCAGGCCATCGAAATGGCAGAAGATCGCAAGCTGTTCCGCGAGGCGATGGACCGGCTGGGGCTGGAAAACCCCAAGGCGACCATCATCGCCGCGCCCAAGGTCAACGGAAAGTTCGACATCGCGACCGGCGTGGCCGAGGCGATGAAGGCGCTGGAATATGTCGGCCTGCCCGCGATCATCCGCCCCGCCTTCACGCTGGGCGGCACCGGCGGCGGCGTCGCCTACAACCGCGACGATTACGAGGCCATCGTCAAATCGGGGCTGGAAGCCTCGCCGGTCGCGCAGGTTCTGGTCGATGAATCGCTGCTCGGCTGGAAGGAATACGAGATGGAGGTGGTGCGCGACCGCAAGGACAACGCCATCATCGTCTGCTCCATCGAGAATATCGACCCGATGGGCGTGCATACCGGCGACTCGATCACCGTGGCGCCCGCGCTCACGCTGACCGACAAGGAATACCAGATCATGCGCAACGGCTCCATCGCCGTGCTGCGCGAGATCGGGGTGGAGACCGGCGGGTCCAACGTGCAATGGGCGATCAACCCCAAGGACGGCCGCATGGTGGTGATCGAGATGAACCCGCGGGTGTCGCGGTCCTCGGCGCTGGCCTCCAAGGCGACCGGCTTCCCCATCGCGAAAATCGCCGCGAAACTGGCGGTCGGCTATACGCTGGACGAGCTGGACAACGACATCACCAAGGTGACGCCCGCGTCCTTCGAGCCGTCCATCGACTATGTGGTCACCAAGATCCCGCGCTTCGCCTTCGAGAAATTCCCCGGATCGGAGCCTTACCTGACCACCGCGATGAAATCGGTGGGCGAGGTGATGGCGATCGGCCGCACCATCCATGAATCGCTGCAAAAGGCGCTGGCCTCGCTGGAAACCGGCCTGACCGGCTTTGACGAGATCGCCATCCCCGGCGCGCCGGAAAAACCCGCGATCTTCAAGGCTCTGGGCCAGCAGACGCCCGACCGGCTGCGGGTGATCGCGCAGGCGATGCGCCACGGGCTGACGAATGACGAGATCCAGCAGGTCACCAGTTTCGATCCGTGGTTCCTGTCGCGCATCCGCGAGATCGTCGAGGCCGAGGCGGCGATCCGCGCCGATGGCCTGCCGAAGGATGCCGACGGCCTGCGCGGGCTGAAGATGATGGGCTTCACCGATGCCCGGCTGGCCAAGCTGACCGGCGGGAAAGAGGCCGAGATCCGCCGCGCCCGCCGCGCCCTCGGCGTCAAGGCGGTGTTCAAGCGCATCGACACCTGCGCCGCCGAGTTCGAGGCGCAGACGCCCTATATGTATTCCACCTACGAGGCCCCTGCGATGGGCGATGTGGAATGCGAATCCCGCCCGACGAAGGCGAAGAAGGTGGTGATCCTCGGCGGCGGGCCGAACCGCATCGGGCAGGGGATCGAGTTCGATTACTGCTGCTGCCATGCCTGTTTCGCGCTGACCGAACAGGGCTATGAGACGATCATGGTCAACTGCAACCCCGAGACGGTTTCGACCGATTACGACACCTCGGACCGCCTCTATTTCGAGCCGCTCACGCTGGAACATGTGCTGGAGATCCTGCGGGTGGAGCAGGAGAACGGCACCCTGCATGGCGTCATCGTGCAATTCGGCGGCCAGACCCCGTTGAAACTGGCGAACGCGCTGCATGAGGAAGGCATCCCGATCCTCGGCACCACGCCGGATGCGATTGATCTGGCCGAAGACCGCGAACGCTTCCAGAAGCTGCTGCACGACTTGGGCCTGAAACAGCCGGTCAACGGCACCGCCCGTTCGCGCGACGAGGCTTTCGCGGTGGCGGCCGAAGTCGGTTATCCGCTGGTGATCCGCCCCAGCTTTGTGCTGGGCGGCCGGGCGATGGAGATCGTGCGTTCCGACGAGCATCTGGACCGCTATATCGCCACCGCCGTGCAGGTGTCGGGCGACAACCCGGTGCTGCTCGACAGCTATCTCTCGGGCGCCATCGAGGTCGATGTGGATGCGCTTTGCGACGGCGAGAATGTCCATGTCGCGGGGATCATGGAACATATCGAGGAGGCCGGCGTCCATTCCGGCGATTCCGCCTGCTGCCTGCCGCCGCACAGCCTTTCGGCCGAAACGGTGGAGGAGCTGAAACGCCAGACCGTGCTGATGGCTCGCGCCCTGCATGTCGTCGGCCTGATGAACGTGCAGTTCGCCATCAAGGACGGCGTGATCTACGTGCTGGAGGTGAACCCGCGCGCCTCCCGCACCGTGCCCTTCGTCGCCAAGGCGACCGACAGCGCCATCGCCTCCATCGCCGCGCGGCTGATGGCGGGCGAGCCGTTGTCGAACTTCCCCGACCGCGCGCCCTATGACGCGGGCGTCGGCCCGGATTCGGTGCTGCCGCTGGCCGATCCGAACACGCTGGCCGATCCGATCACCCCCTGGTTCAGCGTCAAGGAGGCGGTGCTGCCCTTCGCCCGCTTCCCCGGCGTCGATCCGCTGCTCGGGCCGGAAATGCGCTCCACCGGCGAGGTGATGGGCTGGGACCGCACCTTCGCGCTGGCCTTCCTCAAGGCGCAGATGGGCGCCGG
>JBDHSR010000255.1:0-5324 GCA_039808305.1 Gemmobacter sp.
TCATACCCTCGCTCCAGCAAAAACTCCGCCAAATACGAGCCGTCCTGACCCGTGATACCCGTAATCAATGCTTTCTTTGTCATATGAAAATACCTTTATTCGAGGCCGGATGCGCCATGCCGCGGGCATCGTGCGGGTCGGTGGTCCTGCGGATGGCTTCAGTCCGGCCCTAACCAAAATCGTCCCCGATGACAATCCGAAACCATGGCCGTGCCCGGGGCTGCGCAATATCGCGCCGTCCGGCGCGGCGGGTGGGCCGTTATGGGCGGGATCAGGCGCAGGCGGCGGTTTTCGCGGGGCGGGAAGGTTGCATTCCGGCGGGTGCGTGGTATTGCTGCGGCGTAGCGACGTATGGGCCCGGGCCGGGCTCCGTATGCCATAATCTTCAGGTTCATTGACGTGACAGGCGGGCTTTCGCCGAGGTCGTGGCACTTCCATTCGTTCCAGAGACAAACCCATGAATTCTTCCATATATGATCATGATGACGAGGGCTGGTTGCAGTCGTTGATCCGGCATGTGCCGCCGCAGGATGTCGCCGGCCTGCGCGCGGTTCTGGAGGGCGCCGAGGAGCGGCCGCAGACCGGGGCGGGGCGGCTTCTGTCCTTCTATATCGGCCGCGCGCGCATGGCCGCGCAGGAGCCCGACCCGCTGGTCTGCCAGCCCGCCCGGGTGCAGCTCGAGGCGATCCGGGCCGGGCTGGCCGAGGCCGGGGCGCAACCGGATGCCGGTCTTGCTCCGCCGGTTCCCGCCGCGCCGCCTCCGCCTCCCCCCGCTCCGGCGGCGGTGGACAGCGCCGCCCTCGCCGACGCGATCCGCCTGGCCTATCGCCTGGTCGTGCAGCGGGCGCCGGCCGAGGAGGAGGTGGGCATCTGGCTGACCAATTTCTCCAACGGGCTGCCCTTCCACGAATTCCTGCTGCTGATGCATGACGGGGCAGAGGCGCGCGAGCACCGCGCCCGCAGCCAGCTGGCCCCCGACCTGGAGGATGCCGATTTCATCCAGGGCGTGTATCGCCATCTGGAGGGGCGGGGCGCCCTGCCCGACGAGATCGACATCTTCCGCCGCCATCTCGGGGACGGCACCCTGACCCGTACCGGGCTGGTGCAGAATTTCTTCTCCGCCGCCCTGGCGCGCGACGCGGCCGGGGCGGAGCCGGTCCATGACGGGTTGTCCTGCGCGGTGATGGGCACCGGCGATGTGGTGACCCTGGAGGACTGGCGGCGGAAGGCGCAGGACACCGATGGGCTGGCGCGGGCCCGCGCGGCGCTGCGCCCGGCGCTGCCCTTCCGGTTCTCGGCCGAGCCGGGGGTGGAGATCACCGCCATCGCCAGCCTGTTCCGCGGCGGCGATTTCATCGAGCAGTTCATGGACAACATCACCTCGCAGACCTGTTTCGACCGGCATTGCGAGTTGATCATCGTCGACGCGGAGTCCCCCGAGAACGAGGCCGGGACCATCGCCCGCTACCTCGACCGCCATCCCGGCGTGCGCTACCAGCGGATGAATTCGCGCGTGGGCATCTACGAGGCCTGGAATATCGGGGTGCAGATGGCGCGCGGCCGCTACCTGACCAACACCAATCTCGACGACCTGCGCCGCCGGGATTCGCTGGAGATCCAGGCCGGCGCGCTCCAGGCCCTGCCCTTCGCGGATGTGGTCTATCAGGACTTCTACTATTCCTTCGATCCGGGCCTCGACTGGGAGGGGGTCGCGGCCTTCGGCTACCGCAGCGACGTGCCGGTCATCACCCCCTACAACATGTTGCGCTTCAACTCGCCGCACAACGCGCCGATGTGGCGGCGCAGCCTGCATGACGAGCTGGGCCTGTTCGACGCCTCGTTCAGATCGGCGGGGGATTACGAATTCTGGATGCGTTGCCTCGCGGCGGGCA
The DNA here is from genome assembly GCA_039808305.1 of Gemmobacter sp. Taxonomy (GTDB): domain Bacteria; phylum Pseudomonadota; class Alphaproteobacteria; order Rhodobacterales; family Rhodobacteraceae; genus Gemmobacter. Next base: position 1,893 of record JBDHSR010000255.1, read on the forward strand.
AGACCTTCTACAAGGTCAACGAGCCGCATGTGGTCTATTACCAGAACCCCAAGGGGCTTTCGACGCGCTCGGATACCCGCGGCCTGGTCGAGGCGCGGGCGATCCTGCGCCAATACGCGCCGCACCTGATCGCCCGCGCCTTCGCCGCGCCGCTGCGGGATTTCGCGCAGGACATGCTCGGCCTGCCGCCCGGCCTCTGCGAGGACGAGACGGACCGGGGCATGCTGGCCCAGCGGGCGATGCGCGACCTGGCGCGCCGGAGCAAGTCCGGCGGCGCGGCGCGGGACTGAGGGGAGGCGGAGATGATGCGTATTGTAGTCGATGGCGTGTTCTTCCAGTTGAACAATACCGGGATCGCCAGGGTCTGGGAGTCGGTGCTGCGGATCCTGGCGCCGCGCCCGGATCTCGATATCGTCCTGCTCGACCGCGGCGGCCTGCCCGACATCCCCGGCACCCGGCGCCTGCCCTTCCCGCGCTATCACGCCGCCGAGGCGGCGGCGGATTCGGCGCTGGTCCAGAAGGTCTGCGACCATCTGGAGGCGGATGTCTTCACCTCGACCTATTACAGCTCGCCGCTGTCGACGCCGATGGTGCTGATGGTCTACGACATGATCCCCGAGCTTTTCGGCTTCGACCTGCGCATCAAGGACTGGATGGAGAAGGAGACCGCCATCGCCTATGCGCAGCGCTATCTCTGCATCTCGCATTCCACCCGCCGCGACCTGCTGGATCTCTACCCGGAAATCCCGCCCGATCATGCCCGCGTCGCCCATTGCGGTGTCGATACCGAGGCCTTCGCCCCCCGCGATCCCGCCGCGATCCGCGCCTTCCGCGACCGGCACGGGCTGGAGCGGCCCTATTTCCTCTTCGTGGGCTCGCGGGTGCAGCACAAGGCCTACAAGAACAGCGACCTGTTCTTCCGCGCGCTGAAGGGCATGACTGCGGTGGATTTCGACATCTTCTGCGTCGGCGGCGAGCCGGAGATCGAACCGCAGGTGCTGGACAGCCTGCCGCCGGGCGTGCGGGCGCAGCGCGTCACGCTGAGCGACCATGACCTGTCGCTGGCCTATGGCGGCGCGGCGGCGCTGGTCTATCCCTCGCTCTACGAGGGGTTCGGCATGCCGGTGATCGAGGCCATGGCCTCGGGCTGCCCGGTCATCACCACCCATCGCGGCTCGCTGGCCGAGGCGGCGGGCGATGCCGCGCTGCTGGTCGAGGGCACCTCGGTGTCCGAGATGACCGCGGCGCTGAGCCGGGTTCAGGATCCGGCGGTCCAGGCCGACCTGCGCGCCCGCGGCCTCGCCCATGCCGCGCGGTTCCGCTGGGAGCCGATGGCCGAACTGCTGCTCGAACAGTTCCACGAGGTGCGCGAGGCCGCGCGCGCGCCCGCGGCGCAGGCGTTCTTCGCGGAATGGACCCGGCTGCGCCGGTTGCAGGCCGATGTCGATTTCCGCTAGGGTCGGCCGATGAGACGGGCGCTGATCTGTGGTGTGGGGGGGCAGGACGGCGCCTATCTGGCGGCGCTGCTGCTGGAGCGGGGATACGAGGTCTGGGGCACCTCGCGCGATGCGCAGGCGGCGGGGATGCAGAACCTGCGCCGGCTCGGCCTGACCGGCCGGGTGCGGCTGTTGTCGATGGCGCCCAACGATTTCCGCAGCGTCTTCCTCGCCGTCGAACGCAGCGCCCCGGACGAGATTTATTACCTTTCGGGGCAAAGCTCGGTCGGCCTGTCCTTCGAGCAGCCGGCCGAGACGCTGGAAAGCATCGTCTCGGGCGTGCTGAACATGCTGGAGGCGGTGCGGTTGCGTGGCGGGGGCATCCGGCTCTACAACGCCGGGTCGAGCGAATGTTTCGGCGATACCGGTGAGCGGGTCGCCTGCGAGACCACGCCCTTCCATCCGCGCAGCCCCTATGCGGTGGCCAAGGCCAGTGCGCATTGGCTGGTCGCCAATTACCGCGAGGCCTATGGCCTGCATTGCTGCACCGGCATCCTGTTCAACCACGAAAGCCCGCTGCGCCCGGCGCGGTTCGTCACCCGCAAGATCGTCTCCGGCGCGGCGGCCATCGCCGCCGGGTCGGGCGGGAAGCTGGTGCTCGGCAATCTCGACATCGCGCGGGACTGGGGCTGGGCGCCGGAATATGTCGAGGCGATGCACCGGATGCTGACGGCCGGAACGCCCGACGACTATGTGATCGCCACCGGCCATACCGCCCGGCTGGAGGATTTCGTGGCGGCGGCCTTCGCGTATTTCGGCCTCGACTGGCGCGACCATGTCGAGACCTCGGCCGAATTCGCCCGGCCGAGCGACATCCGCACCAGCCGCGCCGACCCCTCGCGCGCCGCCGAACGCCTGGGCTGGCGCGCGGGCTCGCGGATGGAGGAGGTGGTGCGGCGGATGTGCGAGGCGGAGGCCGGCCCCGCCTGAGCCGCTTACAGGGCGTAGCCGTAGAAGGCGCCGACCTCGCGGAAGGTGTCGTTCAGCCGCGCGATGGTTTCGGGGCGCAGCTTCTCGGCGTGATCGCCCGGCGTGCCCTTGCGGATATGCTTGCTGTCGTCTTCCTTCTCGGGGCGCACGTCATTGGCGCGCGCCACCTCGGCGATGATGTCGCGCGGCACGGCGATGCCGAAATGGCCGAAGATCTCGGCCAGGAAGGTTTCCTTGTCGAAATAGACATCCTCGTAGCGCCGCAGCAGGCCGAGGCTGAAATCGAGGCCGTCGCGATAGGCTTCGAGCTTGCGCGCCAGTGCCGGCGCCATTTCGAGCACATAGGTGTCGATCGGCTTGTCCTCGATGGCGGCCAGCCGCTTTTCCAGCGCTTCGGGATTGTGGGCGGGCCGGGCATGCGAGCCGGCCTTGCGTCCGAAGGAGAAATATTGCGACACCAGCGCGTCGCGCGGATCGCGCACCAGCAGCGCGAAACGCCGCGCGCGGGTCTGCAAGCCGGGCGACATCAGCACCGGGGGCAGATAGCGGAAGCCGAAATAGAGCAGGTTGCGGTCGAAGGCGGGGGCGAGGCTGGCATCGTTGGACCATTGCGCGTCCGCGATCCCGTAGGAGAACAGCAGATCCGGGATCGACACCGCCGGGATGCCCGCCTTGTTGCAGACCGCCCCGATCATGGCATGCATCATCGAACTGCCGCATTTGTGCAGCGAGAAGGCGAAACAGGGGGAAAAATCGCCGTCGCGGTCGGGCAGTTTGGAAAGAATGTCCTGATAGTCCATCGGATGCCTGGTTCTATGATTTTCCCCGGGACTCTAGAGAGTGCGGGCCGAAGATGCAACGCGCGCCCGCCCCCGCCGGCCGGCACCGGCGCCCTTCGGCCCACCGGGCGGGGGCCGCGCTTGCGTCGGGGATGGGGGGCTCCTACTATCCCGGCAATTGGCAAGGGGGTTTCTGGATGAACATTCTGCTTTTGGGGAATTGCCAG
>JBDHSR010000256.1:0-5322 GCA_039808305.1 Gemmobacter sp.
CGGTCCAGCACCGCCTGCATCAGCGCGGTATGCCGCTCCAGCGCCTGCGCCTCGCGCAAGAGCGCGGTATGGCGCGCCGCCGCCTCCGGCGCCATGCCGCGGCTTTCATCGACGCGCAGCAGGCCGAGATAGCGGTGATGGCGCTGCAATTGATCGGCCAGGATCGCACGCAGCCGCAGCAGCCAATGCGAGGGCGCCCCGCTCAGCAGCGCGGCATGGAAGGCCTCGTGCCGGGCGTCCCAGTCGTCGGCCGCCGCGTCCGACATGTCCTCGGCATAGGTCTTGCAGCGCGACAGGCGGTAATGCGCGGTGACGATGGCGTCCTCCCAGGCGGTGGTGCCATGCTCCATCGCCTCCAAGAGCAGCGGCAGTTCGACGGCGTGGCGGGCGCGGGTCAGATCCTCCAGCTCCGCCTGCGAGACCGGGGCGACCGCGAAGCCGCGATTGCTGGAGGCGGTGACCAGCCGCTCCGCCTCCAGCCGCGACAGCGCCTCGCGCAGCGGCGTCCAGCCGAGGCCGTAATCCGCCTCCAACTGCCGCAGCTTCAGCGGCGCGCCGGGGCGCAGCCGGGCGGAGAGGATGTCCCGCCGGAGCCGGCGATAGGCCGCCCCGGTCTTGGAGAGCTGCGCGCTGTCGTCCTGCATCCGGTCATTCCCCCGCTTCCGCCACCAATATATATCAGGTGGGATTTCTTCCCGCTATATATATAATTCCTTGACAGACTCGCCGCGCCCCGGCCAAACTCGCCGCCATCGCCCCGCCGGACGCACGCGGGCCAATAACGGGAGAGGGTATCCATGCGCATTCTGAAGCCGGTCTCGCTGGCACTGGCCGCGACGCTCGCCATCGGCACCGCCTCGGCGGAGACCATCCGCATCGGCGTCGCCAATTTCGGCGAACATCCGCAACTGAACGCCTCGATCACCGGCTTCAAGAAGGGGCTGGCCGAGGCCGGCTTCGGCGAGGACAAGGTGAGCTTCAGCGAAAGCCACACCAATTTCGACGCCTCGCTGGTGCCGCAGATGATCGCCAAGGTGCAGAGCGAGAACCCGGCGCTGGTCTATACGGTCACCACCCCCGTCTCGCAGATCGCCAAGCAGGCGCTGGCGGGCTCCGGCCTGCCCATCGTCTTCGCCGCCGTCACCGATCCGGTCGCGGCGAAACTGGTGCCCTCGTGGGAGGCGGGCGATGCCGGGATGACCGGCGCGACCGACCTGCAGGACGTGGCGGCGGTGCTGGAATTCACCCGCAAGCTGCTGCCCGGCGCAACCCGGCTCGGCCTGCCCTACAATCCGGGCGAGGCCAATGACGTGGCGCTGCTGGAAAAGGTGAAGGAGGCCGCGGCCGACAAGGGCTTCACCGTGGTCGAGGTCGGCGTGGACAATGTGAACGACATCCAGCAGCGCATCGCCTCGCTGGCGGGGCAGGCCGACGTGATCTATGTCCCGGCCTCGAACCTGATCCAGCCCGCCGTTCCGGCGGTGGCCGCCGCCGCGAGGCAGGCCGGCATCCCCATCGTCAATTCCGACGACAGCGCGGTGCGCGACGGCGTGGTGCAGGCGAGCTTCGCGGTGAATTACGAACAGGTCGGCGTCGCCGCCGGCAAGATCGCGGCCGAGATCCTGAACGGCAAGGACCCGGCCACCATCCCGGCCTGGCGCCCGGCCTATGAGGACCATTTCCCGGTGATCTCGAAGAAGGCGATGGAGGCGATGGGCATCGCCATCCCCGCCGAGTTCGACGGCTGCGGCTGCATCGTCGAGTGAACGCCCCGGCGCGCCCACCGGCGCGCCCGCTTTCCGGGAGGGACAGATGCTGGAGATCCGGGACGCGCGGAAGGTGTTCTTCCGCGGCCAACCTGACGAGAAACTCGCGCTGGACGGGCTGAGCCTGCGGCTGGAGACGGGCGATTTCGGCGTGGTGATCGGCACCAACGGCGCCGGGAAAAGCACGATGCTGAACGCGATCTCCGGCGCGCTGGCGCTGGATTCGGGAACGATCCGCATCAATGACGCGGATGTCACCGACCTGCCGGTCCACAAGCGCGCACGCCGCCTGGCGCGGGTGTTCCAGGACCCGATGAAGGGCACCGCCGCCGCGATGACGGTGGCCGAGAACATGCTGCTGGCCGAGCTGCGCAACAAGAGCCGCACGCTGGGCCGCGGCATCACCGCCGCCCGCATCCGCGAATACCGCGACCGGCTGGCGCTGCTGCAACTGGGGCTGGAGAACCGGCTGGACACGCGGGTGGAGCTGCTTTCGGGCGGCCAGCGCCAGTCGCTTTCCCTCATCATGGCGGTCAGCGACGAGCCGGACCTGCTGCTGCTCGACGAGCACACCGCCGCCCTCGATCCGCGCACCGCCGATCTGGTGATGCAGGCCACCATCCGCGCGGTGGAGGCGTTCCGGCTGACCACGCTGATGGTGACCCACAACATGCAGCACGCCATCGACTACGGCAATCGCGTCATCATGCTCGACGCCGGCAAGGTGCGGCTGGAACTCGACGCCGCGCAGAAGGCGCAGGCCAGCGTCGCCGACCTGATCGGCCATTTCAGCGTCCTGTCGGACCGTGTTCTTCTGGCGGGGTGAGACCATGATCGCGGACATCCTCTCCAGCTTCGCGGCGCTGATCCCGGTGACGCTGGCGCAAAGCCTGATCCTGGCCTTCGTGGTGCTGGCGATCATGATCCCGTTCCGCCTGCTCGACTTCGCCGACATGACGAGCGAGGGCGCCTTCGCCCTTGGCGGCTGCGTGAGCGGGGTGCTGCTGGCCTCCGGCCTGCCGCCGGTGCCGGCGATCCTGATCGCGGTCGGCTGCGGTTTCGCCGCCGGCTGCTGCACCGCCTTCATCCATCTGCGGTTCCGCATCCATACGCTGCTGGCCGGCATCCTGATGATCACCATGCTCTACAGCATCAACCTGCGGATCATGGGCCGGTCGAACCTGTCGGTCTTCGGCACGCCCACCCTGTTCGACTGGGTGCCGGGGATCGCCGGCGGCTCGCCCGTTGCGAAGATCGCGGTGGCGGGGCTGGTCTGCTCTGCCACGCTTCTGCTGCTGGTGCTGTTTCTCAAGACCGAGAAGGGCACCGCCTTCCGCGCCGTCGGCGCCAACCCGCATATGGCCGAGGCGCAGGGCATCAATGTCTGGCTCGCCACCATCCTCGGCGTCGGCGCGGCGGGCGGCTTCGCCGGCCTCGGCGGCGCGCTGATGGTGCAGTCGCAGGGCTTCGCCGATGTGAACATGGGGCTGGGCATCCTGATCAACGGCCTCGCCTCGCTGATGATCGGCGAGGCGATCGTCGGCAAGCGCGGCGTGCTGCGTCAGGTGGCGGCGCCCTTCGTCGGCGCCATCGTCTATTACCAACTGGTGTCGCTCTGCCTTGCCGCCGGGATGCCGCCGCCCGACCTGAAACTCGCCACCGGCCTGTTCGTGCTGGCCATGCTGGCGCTGCCCCATCTGCGCCGCAGCCGCGGCCCGATGGCGGCCCGAGACTGACAGAAGGAAGAAAGCCATGACCACCCTGCCCGATACCGCCGCCATCGCCGCGATGGATGCGCAAGACCCGTTCCGCCCGTTCCGCGACCGCTTCGTGCTGAACGAGGGCGAGGTCTATCTCGACGGCAACTCGCTCGGCGCCGCGCCGAAGGCCGCCTTCGCGGAGCTGGAGGTCGCCGCCCGGCAGGAATGGGCGCGCGACCAGATCCGCAGCTGGAACAAGGCCGGCTGGTTCGACCTCACGCTGGAGCTCGGCCACCGCATCGGCCGGCTGATCGGCGCGGCGCCGGGCCAGACCATCGTGGCCGACACCACCTCGATCAACATCTACAAGGCGCTGCACGCCGCCATCGGCCTGCGCCCCGGCCGCACCACCATCCTGGCCGAGGCCGGCAGCTTCCCGACCGATCTCTACATGGCGGAAGGCGTGGTCTCCACCATCCCCGGCGCGGCGCTGAAGCTGGAGGGGGTGGACGGGCCGAGCATCGAATCGCTGCTCGACGACAGCGTGGCGGTGGTGCTGCTGAACCATGTGAACTACAAGACCGGCCTGCTGCGCGACATGGCGGCGATGACGGCGAAGATCCAGGCCGCCGGGGCGATGGTGGTCTGGGATCTCTGCCATACCGCCGGGGCGATGGAGGTGCGGCTCGACGCGGCGCAGGCCGATTTCGCGGTCGGGTGCAGCTACAAATACCTCAATGGCGGCCCCGGCGCCCCGGCCTTCATCTATGTGGCCGAGCGTCATCTGGCCGATGCGCGCCAGCCGCTCAGCGGCTGGTGGGGCCATGCCCGCCCCTTCGCCTTCGAGACCGGATACGAGGGCGCCGAGGGCATCCGCCGCTTCCAGTGCGGCACCCAGCCCATCCTGTCGCTGCGCGCGATGAAGGCCGCGCTCGACCTGTGGGACGAGGTGGACATGGCGGCGCTGCGGGCCAAAAGCCTCGCGCTGACCGATCTCTTCATCCAGTTGGTCGAGGGGCGCTGCGCCGGTCTCGGCCTGACGCTCGACACCCCGCGCGAACACGCGCTGCGCGGCAGCCAGGTCGCCTTCCGGCACGGGAACGCCTATGCGGTGATGCAGGCGCTGATCGAGCGCGGGGTGATCGGCGATTTCCGCGCGCCCGACACGCTGCGCTTCGGCTTCACGCCGCTTTACATCGGTTTCGCCGATGTGGCGCAGGCGGCGGCGGTGCTGGAGGACATCCTGCGCAAGGAAACCTGGAAAGAGGCGCGCTTCGCGGTGCGCGGCGCGGTGACCTGAGCCTCATCGCCTCTGGACGGAACCCGAAGGCCATCGGAGACTTCTTCCGATGGCCTTCGCCATTCCGCGCAACAGCAAGGAGCACCCGCATGACCACCATCCTCGGCCTGTCCGGCAGCCTGCGCCGGGCCTCGTTCAACGCGGGCCTGCTGCGGGCGGCGGTGGAGGCGGCGCCCGAAGGCTGCCGCATCGAAACCGGCTCGATCCGCGAGGTGCCGCTTTACGACGCCGATCTGGAGGAGAAGGACGGCCTGCCCGCCGCCGTGACCGCCTTGCAGGCGGCGCTGGCCGGGGCCGACGGGCTTCTGCTGGTGACGCCGGAATACAACAACGGCGTTCCGGGCGTGTTCAAGAACGCCATCGACTGGATGTCGCGCGGCGAGGGGCTGAAGCTGTTCCGGGGCAAGCCGGTCGCGGTCATCGGCGCCTCGCCCGGCGGGTTCGGCACGATCCTCGCGCAGGACCACTGGCTGCCGGTGCTGCGCACGCTGCATATGCGGCCGTGGTTCGAGGGGCGGCTGATGGTGTCGCGCGCCGAGGGACTGTTCGACGCCGG
>JBDHSR010000257.1:0-5295 GCA_039808305.1 Gemmobacter sp.
CCTCATACGGCAATCATGGTCGCAAATGCGTCATGGAGACCGCCTCCGCTCCCGCCGGTTCACCCTTGCACATTCCCGGCCGAAAGGCTTAGCTCCCGGCCATGACCGCGACCGCCTTCACCCCCGACGACAGCCTGGCCCGCCGCAACATGTGGGTGCTCATCGCCGCGCAGGCGGTGCTGGGCGCGCAGATGCCGGTGATCTTCACCATCGGCGGGCTGGCGGGCAGCCAGCTTGCCGGCAATCCGTGCTGGGCGACGCTGCCGATCTCGCTGACCGTCATCGGCTCGATGCTCTGGGCGCAGCCGCTTTCGGCGATCATGCAGCGCTGGGGGCGGCGGGCGGGTTTCGTCACCGGCGCGCTGGCCGGGGCGGCGGGGGCGGTGCTGGCGGCCTGGGGGCTGCATATCGGCTCCTTCGCGCTCTTCTCGCTCGCCAGCCTGCTGACCGGCGGCTACATGTCGGCGCAGGGCTTCTACCGCTTCGCCGCCGCCGACATGGCGTCGGAGACCTTCCGGCCCAAGGCGATTTCCGGTGTGATGGCGGGTGGCCTCGCCTCGGCGATTTTCGGGCCGCAACTGGTGAAGATGACGGCGCAGGCCATGGTGGTGCCGTTCCTCGGCAGTTACCTCACGGTGATCGGGCTGAACCTCGTGGGCCTCCTGCTGTTCTGGCTGCTGCATATCCCGCGCCCGGTGGCGCGCGGCGGCGCGGTGGCGCAGGGGCGCAGCCGGGGCGAGCTGCTGCGCACGCCCGCCATCGCGGTGGCGATGATCTGCGCCACGGTCAGCTACGCGCTGATGAACCTCGTCATGACCTCGTCGCCGCTCGCCGTGGTCGGCTGCGGGTTCGAGACGGCGGATGCCGCCAATATCGTCTCGGCCCATGTGCTCGCCATGTACGCGCCTTCCTTCGTCACCGGCCATGTCATCGCCCGGATCGGGGTCGAGAAGGTGATCGGCCTCGGCCTCGCCATCCTCGCCGGGGCGGCGGCGGTGGCCATGGCGGGGGTGGAGCTGGAGAATTTCTACATCGCGCTGATCCTCTTGGGCATCGGCTGGAATTTCGGCTTCATCGGCGCGACCACGCTGCTCGCCGCCCATCACAAACCCGAGGAGCGCGGCCGCATCCAGGGCCTGAACGACGCCATCGTCTTCGGCGGCGTCTCCGTCGCCTCGCTGGCCTCGGGGGGGCTGATGAACTGCTCGGGCGGCTCGGTGCAGGCGGGCTGGTCGGCGGTCAACCTCGCCATGACGCCCTTCCTCGTCCTTGCCGGCGGCGCGCTGATCTGGTTCGCGCTGCGCCCGAAGGAGACGCGCTGAGCCGTCACGCGGCCGTCACGTTTTGCTGCGACAACCGCACCCGACCAGTATGGCCTTGCCTGTCACCGGACGCCATATATAGTTCACTGGTCGGGGCGGGCTCCCCGCCCCTGGCGGCCGGATGCGGCGGGCGGGATGAAGGCGGAGTCTGGGACGGATGGACGGCGATTTCAGAACTGGTTTTGTGCGCGAACCCGCGGCGCTGCGGCACTGGCCCGCCTTGGTGCTGAACGCGGATTATCGCCCGCTCTCCTGGTATCCGCTGAGCCTCTGGCCCTGGCAGGAGGCGATCAAGGCGGTCTGCCTCGACCGGGTGCAGATCCTCGCCGAATACGAGGCGACGGTGCGCAGCCAGCGGGCGGAGTTCAGGATACCCTCCGTCGTCGTGCTGAAGGAATTCGTCAGACCCCAGAAGCGCGTGGCCTTCACGCGCTTCAATCTTTTCCTGCGCGACGAATTCCGCTGCCAGTATTGCGGCTCGAAGGGCGACCTGACCTTCGACCATGTGCTGCCCCGCTCGCGCGGTGGCATCACCAGTTGGGAGAATGTGGTGGCCGCCTGTTCGCCCTGCAACCTGAGGAAGGGCAACAAGACCCTGAAACAGGCCGGGATGCGGCTGGCCCGGCCGCCGGCCCGGCCGACGGCGGAGGAGATGCAGGCCCATGGCCGGCGCTTCCCGCCCAATCACCTGCATGACAGCTGGCTCGACTATCTCTATTGGGATGCGGAACTGGAAGCCTGACGCCGGCCGCTTACACCGCCGCGAATCCGGTGCTAGACTTTCCGGGCCGCAGCGGCTAAACCGCTTCCGTTAGCGCTAACATAGCGGCGCTACAGAAGCGGTGCGCCAGAGCGAGGAGAGGCCATGGTTTCGCGCGTCATTCCGGTGGAGGTGTTCGACCTCGTGATCTTCGGCGCCACGGGCGACCTGGCGCGGCGCAAGATCCTGCCCGGCCTCTACCGGCGTTTCTTCGCGGGCCAGATCCCGCATGACAGCCGCATCATCGGCGCCGCCCGCAGCGAGATCGACGCCGGGGCCTTCCGCGCGCTGGTGGCCGAGGCCATCGCGGAATTCGTGGCCGAGGACAAGCGCGACCCGGGCGTGATCGCCGATTTCCTCGCGATTCTCGAATATGTCGCGATCGACGCGAAGGGGGATACCGGCTGGGACGTGCTGAAATCCCATATGCGCAAGGATGTGGTGCGGGCCTTCTACTTCTCGGTCGCCCCCGCGCTCTTCGGCGATCTGGCGGAGCGGCTGCATTCCTGGCGCATCGCGCATCACCATGCCCGTATCGTGGTCGAGAAACCCTTCGGCCGCGATCTGGAGACGGCGCGGGCGCTGAACGCCACGCTGGCCAGCCATTTCTCCGAAAGCCAGATTTACCGGATCGACCATTACCTCGGCAAGGAGACGGTGCAGAACCTGATGGCGGTGCGCTTCGCCAATATCCTGTTCGAGCCGCTGTGGAACGCGCAATTCGTCGATCACGTCCAGATCACCGTGGCCGAGACGGTGGGGGTCGAGGGGCGCGGCGCCTATTACGACAAGGCCGGCGCCATGCGCGACATGGTGCAGAACCACATGATGCAGCTTCTCTGCCTGATCGCGATGGAGCCGCCCTATCACTTCGACCCCGACGCGGTGCGCGACGAGAAGCTGAAGGTGATCAAGGCGTTGCAGCCGGTTCCTCAGGACGACATCGTGCGCGGCCAGTATCGGCTGGCGAAAGAGGCGCCGGGCTATCTGGAGGATGCCGAGAACCCCGACAGCCGGACCGAAAGCTATATCGCGCTGAAGGTGCATGTGGCGAACTGGCGCTGGAAGGGCACGCCCTTCTACCTGCGCACCGGCAAGAAGCTGCGCGCCCGCGCCTCCGAGATCGCCATTACCTTCAAGGAGCCGCCGCATTCGATCTTCGACGACGCGCCGGGCTGGCGCGAGAATGTGCTGGTGATCCGGCTGCAACCCAATGAGGGCATGAACCTCAAGGTGATGATCAAGGAGCCGGGGCCGGGCGGGATGCGGCTGGTGCAGGTGCCGCTCGACATGAGTTTCGCCGAGGCCCTGGGCGAGGAAGGTGCCGATATTCCGGACGCTTACGAGCGGCTCATCATGGATGTGATCCGCGGCAACCAGACCCTGTTCATGCGCGGCGACGAGGTGGAGGCCGCCTGGGCCTGGACGGACCCGATCATCGGCGGCTGGGAGGCGCTCGGCGACCGGCCGCGGCCCTACGATCAGGGATCCTCCGGGCCGGAGGATGCGTTGATGCTGATGCACCGCGACGGGCGGCGCTGGCGGGAGATCCAGCAATGAACTTCCAGTCCTATCCCGACCGCGAGCTGATGATGCTGAGCCTGGCCGACCGGCTGGCCGGGGAACTGGCGGATTTCCTGCGCCGCGAGGGCCGCGCCTCGTTCTGCGTGCCGGGCGGCACCACGCCGGGGCCGGTCTTCGACATCCTCTCGGGCGTCGATCTCGACTGGGAGAATGTCAGCGTCTTCCTCAACGACGAGCGTTGGGTGGACGAGGATCACCCGCGCTCCAACACCCGCCTCCTGCGCGAAAGACTGTTGCGGGGCAGGGCGTTGCAGGCCGGTCTTGTGCCGCTTCATCAACCCGGCACCACGCCGGAGGAGGCGCTGGAGGCGCTGACCGAGGGGCTGCGCCCGCATCTGCCGATCTCGGTCCTGCTGCTCGGCATGGGCGAGGACATGCACATAGCGAGCCTCTTTCCCGGCGCCGACCGGCTGGCCGAGGCGCTGGCCCCCGACGCGCCGCCGCTCTTGCCGATGCGGGCCGAAGCGGCGGGCGAGCCGCGGATGACGCTGACCGCGCCGACCCTCGCCGGGGCGATGCATATCCATATCCTGATCACCGGCGCCGCCAAACGTGCGGCCCTCGAACGCGCCGCCACGCTGTCGCCGCTTGAAGCGCCGGTCGCTTCGGTGTTGAAGAATGCCACCGTCCATTGGGCGGAATGATCAAGGGGATCCGCATGACCGACCGCTTCGACGCCCTCCGCCGCCACCGCGCCGCAAGCTCCGCCACCATCCTCGACCTCTTCGCCGATCCCGCCCGCGCCACGGCCTTCTCCGCCCGCCACGGCGAGATGCTGTTCGATTTCTCCAAGACGCAGATCGACGCGCAAGCACTTGATCTTCTTCTGGAACTCGCCGAAGGGGCAGGGGTGGCGGAGCGCCGCGAGGCGATGTTCTCCGGCGCGAAGATCAACGAGACCGAGGGCCGCGCCGTGCTGCATACCGCGCTGCGCAACCTTTCGGGAAGCGTCATGGTGGATGGCCGCGACGTGATGCCCGAGGTTCGCGCCACCCATGCCCGCTGTGAGGCTTTCGCCCGCGACCTGCGCGACGGCCGCTTCACCGGCCAGGGCGGACGGATCACCGATGTGGTGAATATCGGCATCGGCGGCTCCGATCTCGGCCCGGCGATGGCCTATCTGGCGCTCGCCCCCTATGCCGACGGCCCGCGCTGCCATTTCGTCTCCAATGTCGACGGCGCCCATATCGCCGACACGCTGAAAGGGCTGAACCCGGAAACCACGCTGATCATCGTCGCCTCCAAGACCTTCACCACCATCGAGACGATGACCAATGCCGATACCGCGAAACGCTGGATGGCGGAAAGGGTCAGTGATCCTGCCGCGCAATTCGCCGCCGTCTCCAGCGCGCTGGACAAGACCGCCGCCTATGGCATTGCCGCGGAACGGGTTTTCGGTTTCGAGGATTGGGTCGGCGGCCGTTATTCCATGTGGGGGCCGATCGGGCTTTCGCTGATGATCGCCATCGGGCCGGAGCATTTCGCCGCCTTCCTGCGAGGCGGCGCCGACATGGACGCGCATTTCCGCGCCGCGCCGCTGCGCCGGAACCTGCCGGTGCTGCTCGCCCTTGTCGGCCTCTGGCACAACCAGATCTGCGGCCATGCCACCCGCGCCGTCCTGCCCTATGA
>JBDHSR010000258.1:0-5294 GCA_039808305.1 Gemmobacter sp.
CCAGCGCTGTTATCTGGAACTGGAGCAGCGGCATCCGTTCCGCCATTTCATGACGCGGGGCAGGGCGCTCGGCTATCTGCCCCGGCCCGATCCGCGCGACGAGGCGGCATCGGCCTCGGCCATGGCGGCGGCCCTTGCCGGCCTCGCGCGGCCCTTGCTGCTGGCGGTGCATGATGCGCAACGGGCCGGGGTGCCGCTCTTGGCGCTGGACATCGCGGCGGCGCTGGCGGACAGGGGATGGCAGCCGGTCTTCGTGCTGCACCGGGCCGGGCCGCTGATCGGCCGGTTCCGGGCGCAGGGCCCGGTTCATATCCTGGCCGAGGGCTGGGACCTGCGCGGCCTGGCCCGCGCCCTGCCCGCCGGGGCGCCGGTGCTGGTCTGCACGGCGGCCGCGGCGGACATGGCGCCGGTCTTCGCCGCGGCCGGGCATCGCTCTCTGGTCCTGATTCACGAGATGGCGGACTATCTGCGCGCGCAGGGCCTTCTGGCCGACCTCGCGGCGGCGCGGCGCGCCGGGGCGGGGCTGATCGCCTCGATGCCGCGCATGGCGGCGGCGCTGGCGGCGGATCTCGGCCCCGTTCCGGTGCTGCGTCCGGGCATTGTGCCGCCGCCCGCGCCCCTCTCCGCCTTTCGCCGGGTGCGGATGTGGCGCAAGGCGCAGCCGGGGCCGGTATTCATCGGCGCGGGCCATGCCGACCGCCGCAAGGGCTTCGACCTGTTCCTGGAGGCGGCGGGGGCGATCCATGCCCGGGACCCCGCCGCCCGCTTCGTCTGGCTGGGCGCGCTGGACGGCTGGGCGCGCGGGCTGGCGGAGCAGGCGCTGGACGCCGGGCTGCCGCTGGTGCTGCCGGGTTTCGTGGCCGAGTCGCTGGCCTGGTATCGGGCGGCGGACGCCTATCTGCTGACCTCGCGGCAGGATTCCGGCCCGACCACGGCGATCCATGCCGCCGCCGTCGGCACGCCCTTCGTCGGCTATGCCGCCGATATAGGCATCATCGGCATGACAGAGGGGGGCGGCGCCTTCGTCGCGCCCGGCGATACCCGCGCCTTCACCGCGACGGCGCAAAGCCTTGCCGCCACGGTCTCGCCCGGCAGCCGCCGCCTGCTGCGCCGCCGTGTCCGTGCCGAGACCGCCTTCGCCCCCTATGTGGACGGGCTGCTGGCGCGGCTCAGCCCTGCCTGAGCAGGCGTCGCAGCCGCACCCAGTCGCGCAGCGGCATGGCCGGGTTGCCGATCACCCGCGCGCCGGGGGGCACATCGCGCAGCACCGCCGCCCCGACGCCGACCACCGCCCCGGCCCCGATCCGCAGCGGCCGGCCGCGCCTGCCGTTGCTGATGACGGCCTGTGGCCCGACATGCGCCCCGGCGCCGATCTCGACATGGCCCGACACGCAGACGCCGAAGCCCAGGGTGGCGAAATCGCCGATCGTGACATCATGCCCCAGCGCCGTGGCCAGAACCTGCGCGCCGGCGCCGATGCGGACATTCGCCCCGATCCGCGTGAAGGACACGCAGAGGCTTCCCGGGCCATAGTCCACCGCCGGATCGACATGGGGTTGCCCGGCGAAGGCGACGGTGGCCAGCGTCGCCCCCTCCTCGGCGAGCCGCCGGGCCATCCTGCCGCGCAGGCTGCCGCTGCCGGGGGTCAGCAGGACCGGCACATCGGCAAGGCGCCGCAGCCTTTCCTCCGACGAGATCACCGGCACCCCCAGCGCCGGATGCGTGAAGCCGTTCTCGATGTCGTCGACCAGCGCCCGCAGCCGCACCCGGCCCCGCCAATGCGTCTCCATCTCGCGCAGGATGGAGAGCGTATGGCCCCGCGCGCCGAAGACGGTGATCTCGTCGAAGTCGGTGGTGGATTTCATGCGGGCCGGTCCTCGGTGGCGATGCGGCGGACGATCCCGGCGATGCGGGCGGCCTCGGGCGGGGAGACCCTGCCGTGCAGCGGCAGGCACAGGATCTCGGGCGCGACCCGCGGCGCGACGGGCGTGTCCACGGTGCTGACGATCCTTGCATCGGGCCAGCAGGTGCCGGGGCCGCAGAGCAGCGGGAAATGATCGCGCGCCAGCACCCTTTCCTCGGCCAGCGCCTCGTGGAGCCTGGCCCGCAAGGCGGGGGTCGCGCGCAACGCATAGGTGGTCAGGCCGGGGCTGGCGCCCGGCCCGCCCCGGTGCGGGGCAAGGCCGGGAATGCCGGCGAGGAGGGAGTCGTAGACCGCCCGCAGTTCCAGCCGGGCCGCGATCTCGCCGGGCAGGTCGGGCAGCAGCGCCAGCCCGAGCGCGGCCTGCACCTCGGACAGCTTGCCGTTGCAGCCCGGCCCGGCCATCCGCCCCGCTTCCAGCCCGAAATTGCGCATCCGGCGCAGCCGCGCGGCCGGTTCCGCCGCCAGCGTCACCACGAAGCCGCCCTCGCCGGTATGCAGCACCTTGGTGGCGTGCAGCGAGAAGGCGGTGGCATCGCCATGCGCCGCGATGGGCCGGCCGTCCAGCGTCAGGCCGAAAGCCTGCGCCGCGTCATAGGCCAGCCAGAGGCCGTGCCGCCCGGCGACCCGCGCCAGCCCCGCCACATCGCAGGGCACATCCAGGAAATGCACCGGCAGGATGGCGGCCGTCCGGGGGGTGATCGCGGCCTCGGCCGCGCGCGGGCAGAGCGTCAGCGTTTCCGGCGAGACATCGGCGAAGACCGGGCGGAAGCCGCACCAGGCGATGGCCTGCACCGTGGCCGCGAAGCTCAGCGGCGGGGTGATGACCTCGGCCCCCTCGGGCAGGCCGCCCAGCCGCAGCGCCATCATCAGCGCCATGGTCCCCGAGGACAGCAGATGGAGATGCGCGGCGCCCACGACCCCGGCCAGCGCCTGTTCCAGCCGGAAATGCAGCGGCCCGGCATTGCTGAACCAGCCCGCCGCTATCGCCTCGTCCATCAGCGCGGCGAGGCGGGCCGGGTCGGGCCGCATCGGATCGCCCACGGTGATGGTGCGGTGATCGCCCTTCATGCCGGTTTGAACGCCCCGGCCTCCAGCGCCTCCCGCAGGGCGCGATTGGTGCCGTAATGCCGCCGGAACCCGGCATGGAGGGTCTGGCCCGCGCCGGAGACCGGCAGGATGCCGTGACCCGTCGCCTGACAGGTCACGCCCAGCATCCGCTCGATCGCATGGGCCAGCGTTCCGTCGATCTGCCCGGCCTCGGGCGGAAAGTGGCCTTGCGTCAGCTTCAGGTCCAGCAGCGGCCGGATCGCCCTTGTCCGCCCCCAGAACATCGAGCCGACGGGGAACTGCAACCGCGCATCGTCGGGCAGGGGCGTTTGCAGCCTCATCCGGAACGCCAGCTCGCGGGCAATATCCTCGTTCGCGGCCCAATGCGCGGCCCCCAGAACCGGGCGGAAGGCGAGCGGCGTCACCAGGCCGAGATCGGGAACGGACTGGAACAGCGACAGGATGCGGTTGATCTCCTCCCGCGACCCGAGCAGGCAATTCAGGATATGCGCCAGCCAGTCGTTCAGCTGGCCCGAATGCGGCGATTTCTTGCCGTGCAGGTGCAGGATGACGTCGTGGCGGTCGTAGGCATCGCCGAACCCGTAGAGCTTGGGCCAGATGTCGCGCCCCCGGTTGGGCAGGACCCGGATCTCGGCCTGCGGCAGGTGGCGCGCGATATGGCCGGCCTTCCCCTCGGTATCGGTGGAGACATGGACGCCGAGCGGCGCCTCGATCAGGGCCAGACGCTCGGCGAAGACCCCGGCAAGGTCGGCATGGTAGAGGTGCAGGAACACGCCCACCGGCCTGCGCGGCGCGGCGGGCTCGCGCCGGGGCCGCAACGCGAGATGCACCTTGTTGCCGTCGCGGCGATAGCTGTCGGGGCTGCTTGCCCAAAGCGGCTGGTTGCGGATCAGGCGGGCCAGCGCGGAATCCCGCTCGGCCGCGCCGACCCGCAGCGCGAGCGGAGGCCGGCTTTCGCGCAGCACCTCGACCAGCCGCAGGGCCGTCGCCGCCAGCGCCTCGACCCGTGCCCGCGCCTCTCCGGTGACCGGGCCGCGCATGAGGGACTGCATCTCGCGCAGATCGGCCATCAGCGGATGGATCACCCCCTCGGCCCCGGCCGGTTCGGCGGGGGCGGGCGGCGCGGCCGGGGGCCAGGCGCGGGCCAGCCGCAGGATCTCCTCGGCGGAGGCGAGCAGCCCGGCCTGCTGGGTTTCGGCCGAGGCGGCCGGATCGCTCAGCCGGATCGGGCCGGGGCGTGCGTCTCCCGCAGGGTCGCTTGGCCGCGCGGCCACCTGCCCTGCGTCCAGATGCCTCCGGGCGCAGGCGACGAAGGACCGGGCCCGGCTGTCGAAGCCGAAATCCCGCGCGGTCCGGTCATGCAGCGCCCTGCGCGCGGCCAGATCCGCGGCGGGAAGGGAGAGAAACGCCTCCAGCGCCGCCGCCAGCCCCGCCTCATCGGCCACGCAGGCCAGTTCGGGCAGATCGGGGGCCGAAAAGCCCGGGATGCTCTCGGAGATCACCCGCGCGCCCGAGGCCAGCGCGTCATAGGTCCGGTTGCTCATGAAGCCGCGCTCGGCCATCTGCGGCATATGGCTGTTCAGCACGATCCGCGCCGCGGCATAGGTTTCGGCCAGTTCGTCATAGCTCAGCCGCTCGCCTTGCAGGCAGCGGTCGGGCACCACCCCCTGCCATCCCGGCCCCCAGATCCGCACGTCATGCCCGGCCTCGACCGCCGCCAGCACAAGGCGGCGGTCGGCGCGCGGCCCATAGGCCCCGACGAAGGCCACCGGGATCTCCGGCGCGCCCGCCGGGCGCCGGGCGGGGTGGAAATGCCCGGTCGCGGTGGCCTGCGGCAGATACTGCGCCGCGACGCCATGCGCTTGCAGGTAGAGGGCGAAAAGCTGCGAGGCGACGAAGACGCTCTGGTATCGCGCCAGCGTCGCCGCCGGGGCGATGTTGGGCGGGCTGATCATCCACAGAAGGTTCGGCACGCCGGGGACAGGCTCTTCGGGATGCGGCCCGACGATGCGCAGCACGACATCCCGTCCCGGCACCAGTCGCGGCGTCTCGTTGCGGAAGAACAGCTCGCCCCCGCAGCCCGGAATCGCCCGCAGCGCCTGCAACAGGCCCTCGGCATATTGGGTATCGCCCCAACTGCCGCGGTTGGCGCGGGTCGCGTAGACGCTGACATGGAAGAAGAGATCGCCTTTGAACATGCGGGACGCGGAGGTCACTCGGTTCCTTCCTTCAACCAGAACACGCCGGAACGGGCGGATAGAATGCCCCAAGGCTCTCGGCTCCCAGATATGGCCGGTTCCAG
>JBDHSR010000259.1:0-5286 GCA_039808305.1 Gemmobacter sp.
GCGCCGTCGCCGGTCACCAGATATTTGAACGAGGTGAGTTGCTCCGCCCCGACCGGGCCGCGCGCGTGCAGCTTGCCGGTGGCGATGCCGATCTCCGCCCCCATGCCGAATTCGCCGCCATCGGCGAACTGGGTCGAGGCGTTGCGCATCAGGATCGCGCTGTCGAGCCGCTGGAAGAACTTCGCCGCCGTGGCGTCGTTCTCGGTCAGGATGCTCTCGGTATGCTGGCTGCCATATTGCCTTATATGCGCGATGGCGCCATCGACGCCATCGACCAGCTTCACCGCGATGATGCTGTCGAGGAATTCGCGCCCGAAATCGTCAGCCGTGGCCGGCACCGTGCCGGGGATCTTCGACAGCGCGCCCTCGGCCCGCACCTCGACCCCGGCGGCCAGCAGATCCTCGACCAGCACATCGCCGTGATTGGTCCAGAACATCCAGTCGATCAGCAGGCATTCGGCGGCGCCGCAGATCCCCGTGCGCCGGGTCTTGGCGTTCAGCACCACCCGGCGCGCCTTCTCCAGATCGGCGTCGCGGTCGGCATAGACATGGCAGACGCCCTCCAGATGCGCGAAGACCGGCACCCGCGCCTCCCGCTGCACCAGCGAGACCAGCCCCTTGCCGCCGCGCGGCACGATCACGTCGATATGCTCCACCGCCGTCAGCATGGCCGAAACCGCCGCCCGGTCGCGCGTCGGCACCAGCTGGATCGCCGCCTCCGGCAGCTTCGCCGCCGCGAGCCCCTCGACCATGCAGGCATGGATCGCCTCCGAGGAATGGAAGCTCTCCGAGCCGCCGCGCAGGATCACCGCATTGCCGGCCTTGAGGCACAGCGCCCCGGCATCCGCCGTCACATTGGGCCGGCTCTCGTAGATCACGCCGACCACGCCCAAAGGCGTCGCAACCCGCTGGATATGCAGCCCGGCCGGCCGGTCCCATTCCGCCAGCACCCGCCCCACCGGATCGGGCTGTTCGGCGATGGCGCGCAACCCGTCGACGATGCCGCGCAGCCGCCCCTCGTCGAGCCTCAGCCGGTCCAGCATCGCCGGCGACAGCCCCTTCTGCGCCCCGAACTCCAGATCGAGCACATTGGCGTCGAGGATCTCCTGCCGCCGCCGCCAGACCGCTTCCGCCGCGCCGACCAGCGCCGCGTGCTTGCGCTCGCCCGAGGCATAGGCCAGTTCCGCCGCCGCCGCCCGCGCCCGCGCGCCGATGCCGCGCATCAGCGCCCCCGCATCCCCGATCTCCGCATCCGTCATTTTCTGTCCCCAAATATCCCACGGGGGTCCGGGGGTGTGAAACCCCCGGTCCGCCCTCAGACCACCATGTCGTCGCGGTGGATCAGCGCGCCCCGCCCGGCATAGCCCAATATCCCCTCGACCTCCGCCGAGCGGTGCCCGGCGATGGCCCGCGCCTCGTCCGAGGTATAGCGGATCAGCCCCTTGCCCAAGGCGCCCTCTGGCCCGACGATCCCCACCGGCTCGCCCCGGCCGAAGGCGCCCTCCACCGCCACCACCCCGGCGGGCAGCAGGCTCTTGCCGCTCCGTAGCGCGGAAACCGCGCCGGCATCGACCCGGATCCTGCCCTTTTCCTTCATCGCGTTGATCCAGCGCTTGCGGGCGAGCTGCGGATCGGCCTGCGCCACGAACCAGGTGCGCGGCGCGCCTTCCGCCAGCGCCTTCAGCGGCCGCAGCACCGAGCCCTCCATGATCGCCATGGCGCAGCCGCCGGCGACGGCGGTGCGCGCCGCCATCAGCTTGGTCTTCATCCCGCCTTTCGACAGGCCCGAGACCGGATCGCCCGCCATCGCCTCGATCTCCGGCGTGATCGTCTCCACCACGTCGAAACGGCTGGCGGTCGGGTCTTCCTTCGGATTGGCGGAATAGAAGCCGTCGACATCCGACAGCAGCACCAGTTGGTCCGCCCCCACCGTCACCGCGATCTGCGCCGCCAGCCGGTCATTGTCGCCGAAGCGGATCTCGTCGGTCGCCACCGTGTCGTTCTCGTTCACGATCGGCACCACGCCGAGGCCGATCAGCGTCTCCATCGTGGCGCGCGAATTGAGATAGCGCCGCCGGTCCTCGGTATCCTCCAGCGTGACGAGGATCTGCGCCGTGGTGATGCCATGCGGCGCCAGCACCTCCTCATAGGCCCGCGCGAGGCGGATCTGGCCCACCGCCGCCGCCGCCTGGCTCTGCTCCAGCGTCAGCGCGCCCATGGGCAGGCCGAGGATCATCCGGCCGAGCGCGATGGAGCCGGACGAGACCAGCACCACCTGCGCGCCATTCACCCGCGCCTCCGCCACATCCAGCGCCAGCGCCGAGAGCCAGCACTGCCGCAGCCCCTTCTGCCGGTCGACCAAGAGGGCCGAGCCGATCTTCACCACCAGCCGCTTCGCCGCCCTTATGTCGGGGGCCGCGCGCTCCATCAGGGCTGCCACTTCGTCACCTCCACCGGGGCGCGGGACTGCCGGTCGGCCTGGATCTCGGCATGAAGCGCCCGCAGCACATCCTTGATCCCCTCGCCCGTCGCGCCGGAAATCAGGAAGACCGGCCCGCCGCTGGCCTTTTCCAGCGCCCGTTTGCGGGTGCCGAGGGTCTTCTTGTCCAGTGCGTCGATCTTGTTCAGCGCGAGGATGCGCGGCTTCTCGGCCAGCTCACCGGCATAGGCTTCCAGCTCGCCGATGATGGTGCGATAATCCTTGGTGATCGTCGAAGAGGTGCCGTCGACCAGATGCAGGAGCACCGAACAGCGCTCGACATGGGCGAGGAACTGGTCGCCGAGGCCCCTGCCCTCGCTCGCCCCCTCGATCAGGCCCGGAATGTCGGCCATCACGAATTCCTGCCCGTCGATGCCGACGACGCCGAGATTGGGCACCAGCGTGGTGAAGGGATAATCGGCGATCTTCGGCCGGGCGTTCGACACGGCGGCGAGGAAGGTGGATTTCCCGGCATTGGGCAGGCCCAGCAACCCGGCATCGGCGATCAGCTTCAGCCGCAGCCAGATCGTGCGCTCCACCCCCTCCTGCCCCGGATTGGCGCGGGCGGGCGCCCGGTTGGTCGAGCTCTTGAACCGCAGGTTGCCCCAGCCGCCATTGCCGCCCTGCGCCAGCAGCACGCGCTGGCCGGGCTCCGTCAGGTCGGCGATCACCGTCTCCTCGTCCTCGTCGATGATCTCGGTGCCGAGCGGCACTTTCAGCACGATGTCCTCGCCCGATTTGCCGGTCTTCTGGTTGCCCATGCCGGGCTGGCCGGAGCGGGCGAAGAAATGCTGCTGGTAGCGGTAGTCGATGAGCGTGTTCAGCCCCTCCACCGCCTCGGCCCAGACCGAGCCGCCATTGCCGCCATCGCCGCCATCGGGGCCGCCGAACTCGATGAACTTCTCGCGCCGGAACGAGACGCAGCCCGACCCGCCGCCGCCCGAGCGGATATAGACTTTGGCCAGATCGAGGAATTTCATGGGGCAACCCTTTGGGTGAGTGTCGGACTTGGCGATACCCCCGGCCCTTGCCTGCCGCAAGGCTTTTCCCCCGCGCAGGGGGCAACCGGGGCGGGCGCCGGGCATCCTCCCTGCGCGGGAGGCGACCGGCCCGCCGGGGGCCGGCTCAGGGGGCTGGTCGGTCGTCCAGCCGCAATTCCATGAAGACCAGATCCAGCCAGCGGCCGAATTTCTGCCCGACCTCGCGCATCCGCGCCGTCTCGACAAAGCCCGCGCGGGCGTGGAGACGGATCGAGACCTCGTTCTCGGCGGTGATCGCGGCGACCATGACATGCTTGCCGAGCGCCCGCGCCCGCGCCGCCAGCGCCTCCAGCAGCGCCAGCGCCACGCCCCGCCCGCGCGCCTCGGGCGCGACATAGACCGAGTTCTCCACCGTGGCGCGATAGCCGTCGAAGGCGCGCCAGTCGCCGAAGCTGGCATAGCCGAGCACCCGGCCCTCCGCGACCGCGACCAGCACCGGATAGCCCAGATCCGCCCGCGCCCGCATCCAGCCGACACGGTTCGCCGCATCGACCTCGCCATCGTTCAGGATGGCGGTCGTGTTGCGCACGGCGTCGTTGTAGATCGCCGCTATGGCCTCGGCATCCTCGGGGCCGGCGTCGCGGATCAGCATCGGATTCTCCGTCACATGTCGCCCCGCCGGCATGGCGGGGCGGAGCCGTTCAGTCAAGCTTGCGCAGATAGGTCCAGGTCGGCACCCGCGCATTGCGCGCCACCGAGAAGGTCTCGGCATCGCCGAGATACTGGAAGCCCGCATTGGTCAGCACCCGGGCCGAGCCGGGATTGTCCTGGAACACCTCGGCGAAGATGGTGCGGTTCCTCTGCGGATTGGCGCTGACCAGCGCGCGCACCGCCTCGGAGGCGAAGCCGGTGTTCCAGAAGGCCGGCGCCACCCAGTAGCCGATCTCCGACTGGTCGCGGTTGAACCGCTCCTCGTCCATCCGCTTCAGCGAGACCACGCCCAGCACCTCGGCCAGGCCATGCGCCGAGCCGTCCAGCACCCAGACATCCTCGCCCCCCTTGGGGTTCATCGCGCGGGTCACGAAATTCTCGGCGGCGCCGGGCGGAAGCGGATGCGGGATGGAGCGGGTGGCCTCGGCCACGCGGCGGTCGCCGGCATACATGGCGAACAGCCCGGCATCGGATTTCCGCACCGGGCGCAGCACGAAACGCTCGGCCATGATGGTGCCCTCGACCATCTGCCCGAAGCCCGCCACCCCGGCGACATCCTGAACCTTCGCAATCACATCCAGCTTCATCGCTTCCCTCCTTCGAAGCGCAGACGGGCCCGTCGCCGGACCCGCAATGCCCCCTGCTCTGCCCGAGATGGGGGGCCGAACACCACCCTGCCAGCCTCCTGCGGCAGAACAATGACCAAACAGGCACGAAAGCCGCGAAAATCGACGCAACTTCCGACATTTGTCCCGGGGGCGGGCCGCCGCCCCCGGCCGTGTCTCGCGCGGCGGCCCCGCCGCTTCGGCCCATGCCGCGAGGGCAGGATGGCCGCAGACGCCGCCAAGGTCCAGCCCCCGAGGCCGGAGCGATCAGCGGCCCGGCGCGCGCGCGGCCGCGGAAATCCGCCTCCGGTTGGAAGCGCGGCCCTTTTCCATCCGGCGCAGGGGGCGCTCGCGCCCCCTCTTGAGCCTGCGGCTCAATTCACCCCCTGAGGATATTTTCAGACAGAAAATGAACCAAGGGGGACGCTCCCCTCCATTTTCTGTCTCCAAATATCCTCGGGGGGAGGCCCGCAGGGCCGTGGGGGGCGGAAAGCCCCCCTTTCCGCCATGG
>JBDHSR010000260.1:0-5265 GCA_039808305.1 Gemmobacter sp.
CGATGGCCGCCGGGCCGAGCGCCAGGCGGCCGCCCAGCGAGCCGATGGCGGCGGCGCCGCCGGCGGTGGCGCCGAGCAGGCTGCGCCGGCTGAGGCCTTTGTTCTCCTTCGATTCCATGATCGAACTCCCTTTCATTAAACTTCAGGAACGGTGATGCGGGCGGCGTTGGGATGCCCGGCCGGGGGTGTCCCCAGCTTCGGCGCGGCGCTTTCCGCCAGTTTCTCCCGCCGCTTCAGCTTCTTGATGACGACGGGGCAGGTGGTTTCGGATTGGTAGAGCACCTGGCAATGCAGGCAGTCGATGCACTCGTTCGGGTTGATCTCGCCGGTGGGATGGATCGACTGGACCGGGCATTGCTTCGCGCAGGTCTGGCAGGGATTGCCGCATTCGTGATAGCGCTTCAGCCAGTCGAACATCCGCATCCGGGCCGGGATCGCCAGCGCCGCGCCGAGCGGGCAGAGATAGCGGCAATAGAACCGCTCGACGAAGAGCCCGGCGATCAGCAGCGCCGCCGCATAGGCCACGAAGGGCCAGGCGCGCATGAATTTCAGGATGATCGCGGTCTTGAACGGCTCCACCTCGGCCAGATGCTCGGCCTGTTCGACGCTCATCAGGCTCACGCCGAACAGGCCGAGGAAGATCATGTATTTCACCGGCCAGAGGCGTTCATGCAGGCCCCAGGGCAAGGTCCATTGCGGCACGCGCAGCTTGCGGGCGATGTGGTTGGTGATCTCCTGCAACGCGCCGAAGGGGCAGAGCCAGCCGCAATAGGCGCCGCGCCCCCAGAACAGCAGCGCGGCGGCGACCGAGAACCACAGGATGAAGGTCAGCGGATCGAGCAGGAAGGCCTGCCAGCTGAAGCCGTTCACCAGGCTGCCGAACAGCGCCAT
This sequence comes from Gemmobacter sp., assembly GCA_039808305.1. Lineage (GTDB taxonomy): Bacteria > Pseudomonadota > Alphaproteobacteria > Rhodobacterales > Rhodobacteraceae > Gemmobacter. The sequence continues at coordinate 892 of JBDHSR010000260.1, forward strand.
CAGGTTGACGACCGAAAGCTGCGCATTGGCATACCAGCCGAGGAAGACCAGCGTGACGGTCAGGAAGGCCATGCGGAAGATGTAGAACCGCCGCTCGTTGCGCACCGCGAAGCTCTGGAAGAAGAACACCCCGGTCAGCACCACCAGCATGGCGGCGAGGACCCCGATCTTCAGCTTCGAATCCTGCCAGATCCGCTTCCACAGCACGGCCTGCGCGGCGTCCTCGTCGCGGTCGGCGACGGCGGCCGCCTCGGAGGGCGGGGCGGCGGGCGGCGCGACGGCGCGCAGGTATTTCTGCGGCAGCTGGTAGCCGAGATCGAAGGTCTGGAAGATCTTCTCGATCGGCCCGACCTCGCGATGCGCCAGAAGCTGGATGCGGAAGGGCTTGGTCGGATCGAAGCCGACATCGGCGGGGATGCGGAACAGGTCGGTCTCGGTGAAATCGGGGGTGCCTTCGGCGGCGATGGCGCCGAGCCGGCGGTGGTCGCGGTCGCGGAAGCGCACCGAAACATCGTCCTGGATCAGCACGATGCGGTCGAAGATGCCGCCGCGCACATAGCCCGACCCCTTGAAGGAATAGAGCCCGCGCCCCATCACCGCGATGGCGCTTTCGCCCTCGCGCAGCCAGGCGCGCAGGTTGGCGGCCTCGGCTTTGCCGAGCAGCCCCTCGCCGATGGCCGGGACCGAGACCAGCGCCGCCTGCATCTCGATGAAGGTGGTCTCGGGCGCCTCGGTCAGCGCGCGTTCCTGCGCGCGGGGGTCGGGATGGGCGGCGAAGGCCGCGTTCACCTGGCCCACATCCAGCGAAAGCCGGCGCAGCGTGCCGTCGCCCTCGGCCTCGAACCAGTCGGCGGGAGGCGCGGCCTCGGGGTTGATCTCGAATTGCGGGCCGCTGCCCGCCGCCTCCGCCGCCAGCCCGCCGAGGCCGAGCGCGCGCGCCACCTTCAGCCCGGAGCGGATGATGGAATCGTCGATCACCATCACGGTGACGGTGGCGCCCGAGATGATGTCGACCTCATGCCCGGTGCCGCCGGACTGCGCCTCGGCCACCAGATCGAGGCCGGTATAGCCGGTGACCACCGCCGTCATCTTCGCCTCGGGGATGCCGATCAGCACGATGGGTTCGGAATGCTTGACCAGCCGGGCGCCGGCGATCTTGGCGTCCTTGTCGACCGCGACGAGCGTGTGGATCGGCTTGCCGGAATAGCCGGTGGTGCCCACGAAATCGGAGGTGACGAAGGCCCAGGCGACGGTCTCGCCCCCCTTCAGCACCGGGGCGACCGCCAGGTCGTCGCGGATCGGGCCGAAGCCGTCCGCGCCCGGAACCAGATCGGCGGCGGTCTGGTCGGGCAGAAGCTTGGAGAGCACCGTCTCCGCCGCGGCCGGCATCGCGGAAAGCGCGATCAGCGCGAGTGTCAGGACCAGGCGGAGAAGTTTCGTCATGCTGGGATTTCCCTGGCGATCGCCCGGATCCCGCGCGGGGCGGCCTGAGCGCTGTCAGGCCGGAACATGCCGCCCTGGGGCGACAGGACCATGACGGTCCGGGCTGTGGTGAAGATCGGCGGGCCGCGTGTGCGCACCGGCGAGACCGGGCGCAGATCGCCCCTCTGCGCGGCCTGCCGGGCAGGCTCCTGCGCGAAATGGCTGCCCGGCAGGCGCGCGGGCAACGAGGTTCCGGCCGCCAGCAGATTGGGCAGGGCGCAATCCGGGCAGTCGCAGCATTGATCGGGGGCGGGCTGCTCTTCGCCCGCGGCGTCGAGCCAGATGGTCCGGGTATCCCCTTCGGAACAGATGACCATCGAGATGAGCGAGGCCGGTCCCCGCATCGCCTGCGCCGGGCCGATCCATCCCGCCAGCAGGACCAGCACGACCGCCAGCAGGGTCATGCTCCTATGGATCGGGCTGTGATCGGCAAAGCGGTTCATCGCCTCTTTCTAGTTCCTGGCTCCACACCCTCCTTGACTTTGGTCAAGGTTCGGCCGGTGTCGGGTTCCACAAAAAAAACAATGACGTGGCGTAGCGAAGGGGTCTTGGGGTCGCCCCTGTCCGGGCCGCGGTCAGTACCGGTCACGGCGCGAGCGGCCCTGACGGGGCGTTCGCCTGCGGGAATTCTTGGCCGCCCCTTGATCAATGTCAAGGCGAATGGCCGGGCGGGGTGGGATCGGTGGCGGGTACGCCCGCCGTACCGCCCAGCCCGTCGCAAGGTGAACCGCTTCCGAACCGCTTTCCATCGGAGGAAAGGAGACCCATGCCGAGCCGCGTTCCGCCAGCCTTCCCGACGCGCCGCGACCCCGCCCGCCCTGATCGGCGGGAGGCCCGCCATGGCTGAGCCGTTGCGCCGCCCGGCGGACACCCCCGATCTCGAAAGCCTGTTCGCGGTGGAAAGCGCCGCGCCGCTGGCCGACGCCTTTCCCGGCAAGCGCGCGGTGCATCCGTTCATCGGCATGCGCCCGGTGGCCGAGGCCGAGGTGCCCGCGCTCTGGTCCGCCATCCATGACCGTCCCCGCAGCCGGCGGGGGGTGGCCTATGTCCATGTGCCGTTCTGCGAGAATCACTGCCTGTTCTGCGGCTTCTACCAGAATCCCTGGCGCGAGGCCGACGGCTCGCCCTATGTCGACGCGGTGATCGCGCAACTCGAAAGCTTCGCGCGCAGCCCGGCGCATGAGGGGCCGCCCTTGCAGGCGGTCTATCTGGGCGGCGGCACGCCCACCGCGCTTTCCGGGCCGGACATCGCCCGGCTGGTCGCCGCGCTGCGCCGTCACCTGCCGCTCGCCCCGGATTGCGAGATCACGCTGGAGGGGCGCATCCAGTCCTTCGGGCGCGACAAGGCGCTGGCGGCCTTCGATGCCGGGGTCAACCGCATCTCGCTCGGGGTGCAGAGCTTTTCCGAGGCGATCCGCCGCCCGCTCGGCCGGCGCACCGATACGGCCGGGATTATGGCGCTGCTCGACACCCTCGTCGCGCTGGATCGCGGCGCGGTGGTGGTGGATCTGATCCACGGCCTGCCGAACCAGCGCCCCGAGGACGTGGCCGCCGATGTGCGGCGCTGCGCCGGGCTGGGCCTCGACGGGCTCGACCTCTATTCGCTGAACCTGATCCCCGGCACGCCGCTGCTGACGGCGGTGGAGAAGGGCAAGATGGATCCCGCGCCGACCACCGGCCTCGGCGACTATTTCGCCGCCGGAGAGGAGGCCGCGCTGGCCGAGGGCTGGGTGCCGATCTCCACGACCCATTGGCAGGGCAGCCTGCGCGAGCGCAACGTCTACAACCTCGCGGTCAAGACCGGGGCGGATTGCCTCGCCTTCGGGGCGGGGGCGGGCGGTTTTCTCGGCGGGTTGAACTACCGCATCGCCGCCGATCTGGCCGACTACGCCGCCCGCGCCGGCGACGGCATCTGCCTGACCCGGGGCATGATGCGCGCCACCCCCGCCGCGCCGGTCTACAACGCGCTGAAATCGGGGATGGAGCGCGGGCGGCTCGACCCGCGCGCGGTCGATGCCGCGCTGGCGGGCGTCTGCGGGCCGGAGGCGCTGCCCTTCTCGGCCCATGCCGCGCCGCTTCTGGCGCAATGGACCCGTGCCGGGCTGCTGGAGCCCGAGCACCGCTTTCACCGCCTGACCCGGGCCGGCCGCTTCTGGCAGGTGGCGATGACCGGGCGGCTCATCACCTGGCTTGGCCAGCACCCCGACCTCGGAGACCTGACATGACAACCGACGCGATCCACGCCGCCCTCGCCGAAACCCCGCATGCCGCGCTGGAGGACATCGCCCGCGCCGCCGGCACCACGCCGCTCGCCGTGCTCGACGCCCTGCCGGAGGGCGAGGTGACCTCGCTGCCGGGCGGGCTGCTGCCGCAGGCGATGGCCGACATCGCCGGCTGGGGCGAGATCACCTTCATCGTCAATACCGGCCCGGTGATCCTGGAGGTGAAGGCGCCGCTCGGCCATGGCGAGATCGGCCGGGGCATGTTCAACCTGCATGACAAGCCGATCGGCGGCCATATCAATCACGGCGCCTGCACCCGCGTGGCTTTCGTGCGCCGCAAGCTGTTCGGGACCGAGACGCGCTCGGTCCAGTTCTACGCCCATGACGGAAGCTGCATGTTCAAGATCTATCTCGGCCGCGACGCCGAGCGCCGGCTGAAGCCCGAGCAGGTCGCGGCCTTCGACGCGCTGGAGGCGCGGCTGCTGGCCGAAAAGGCGGCCTGAGCCGGCAGCCCGCGCCGTCGCCCCATGTCCGGCGCGGCACGGTCTTTCAAGCGGCATGGCCGGTTTCTCGGCGAGAGGCGGCAGATCCCGGCCATGTTCCGCGAGGCGCGACAGCGGTCGATCCGGCGGCCATCCATCGCGACGCCGCGCGCCTGCGCCCCGTGGGC
>JBDHSR010000261.1:0-5211 GCA_039808305.1 Gemmobacter sp.
TATTGACACGAATCCCTTCCGCCTGCTTACTTGGCGCATCGGTCGAAAGAACCGTCAGCAACAGGGAACAGAACGATGCGCAAATTGCCTCTCACGCCCTCGGGCGATCCTTCCGCCAATGCCGGTCTCAACCGCAGGTCGCTGCTTGCCGGAGCGGCGGCGCTTGGGGTGGGTGGTCCCGTTCTGACGGCTTCCGTCGTCGCCTCGGCCAATGCCGCCCGCGCCGCGGACGGCGAGCCGATCCCGATCGGCTCGATGCTGCCGCTGACCGGCGCCGCCGCCTCGGACGGGCTCTCGGGCCAGGCGGGGGTGGAACTCGCCGTCGAAGAGATCAACGCCATGGGCGGCATCCTGGGCCGGCCGCTGGTCGCCCATTTCGCCGACACCAAGAACATGAGCGCCGAAGAGGCGGTCTCGGCCGCCAACCGGCTGATCGACCGCGACGGCGTGCATGGCATCTTCTGCGTCTACAACATCGGCCCGAACAATGCCGAATACGAGCCGATCGCCGATGCCGGCATCATCTACAACCACGTCAACACCTCGATCCAGCACCAGAATACGGTGATGAGCGACCCCGACCGCTATTTCGGCTGCTTCATGAGCTGCCCGCCGGAGACCTATTACGGCGCCAACCTGCCGGTGATGCTGGCACAGTTCCGCGACTCGGGCGCCTGGAAGCCGCAGAACAACAAGATCGCGCTGGTGATCGGCTCGCTGCCCTACAGCATGGTGATCGCCGACCAGATCAAACAGAACGCCGGGAAATACGGCTTCGAGATCGCCTTCGAGGAGGTGGTGCCGGTGCCCACCACCGAATGGGGCGTGGTGCTGGACAAGATCCGCCCGCTCGATCCGTGCTGTATCGCCAATACCCATTTCTTCGCCGGCGATCTGGCGAATTTCCAGCGGCAGTTCGTGGCCAAGCCGACCAACAGCCTCGTCTATCTGCAATACGGCGCGCTGTTGCAGTCCTTCGCCGATGTGGCGCGCGATGCGGCGGTGGGGGCGCTGACCTCGACCATGATCGGCGTGTTGCCCGACGACCGCGGCCGCGCCTTCATCGAGAAGGTGCGGGCGAAATACGGCGCGAACGTCAATGTCGATCCGGCCGCCTATACCTATTCCGAGATCATGCACTACGCCATCGCTGCGACGCTGGCGGGGGGCACAGGCGAACCGGGCAATTTCGATCAGAACCGCAAGATCGCCGCCATTCTGAAAGAGAACGTGTTCCGCAGCGTCTGCGGTTCGGTTGCCTATCATCCCGAATGGCAATGCGCCCAGCCCTACCCCGCCTATCAGAAGGACCCGTCGCTCGGCATTCCCAGTCTGACCTTCCAGATCAAGGAGGCCAGCGGCCGGAAGGATCTGATCTTCCCGGCGCCCTATACCGACGGCGATTTCATCACGCCGCCCTGGTTCTCCTGAGCCGGAAGCGGGACATGCTCGACCTCATTCTGAATGGTCTCGCCATCGGCTCCATGTATGCGATGGGCACCGTGGCGCTATCCATGATCTGGGGATCCCTCGGGATCCTCAACATGGCCCATGGTGCGATCCTCACGCTCGGAGCCTATGCCTCCTGGCTGGCGGTGGGCCAGCTCGGCCTGCCTTGGTGGGCCGGAAGCGGCGCGGCGCTGCTGGCCGGCGTGGTCTGCGGCGCCTGTCTTTACTATGCCGTCATCCACTGGCTGTTCGACCGGCCCAATGCGCCGATCAACGTGATCATCGCGACGATCGCGGTCGGGGCCATCGTGGAGAACGTGACGACGGTGGGCTTCTCGGCCGAGCCTCGGCTTCAGCCATTCAGCTTTGACGGTTCGGTGCAGATCGCCGGAGTCGCGGTCCGCACGCAGCCGCTGGTCGTGCTCTGCGCGGCCATGGCGATGACGCTGCTGGTCAGCCTTCTGCTCAATCACAGCCGTATGGGCCGGGCGATCCGGGCCGTGTCGCAGCAGCGTCACGCCGCCTCGCTGATGGGGGTGCGGGTCAGCAGCGTTTTCTTGCAGATCATGATCATCGCCGGGGTGATGTCGGCGCTGTCAGGGTTGCTGCTGACCGGGATGACCACGATCTATCCCATCGTCGGGGCACAGCCGATGCTGAAGGCGCTGGTCATCTGCACCATCGCAGGGCTGGGCAGCCTCTGGGGCTCGACCGCCATCGCGCTGGTCATCGGCCTGGGCGAGGTGATCGTGCAGCACTATCTGGGCGCGCGGTTCGGCTTTCCGGTCATGCTGGCCATCGCCATCCTCGTGCTGATCGCCCGTCCTTCGGGCCTGTTCGTCCGCGCAGCGGGAGTGAGAATCTGATGGCGAAGATCACCAATCCGGCCCCTTTCCGCCGCGACGGAGGGATCGCCGTGGTCCTGCTGGCCGTCGGCTGTCTGGCCCCTCTGTTGGGGCTGACGAATTACACCATCGGGCAGCTGACCCTGTTCTTCATCTGGGCCTCGGTGGTGGCGCAGTGGAACATCGTCTTCGGCGTGGCCGGGATCATGACGCTGGGCCATGTCGCGACCTTCGCGGTCGGCGCCTATGCCACGGCCATGGTGGCGCTGTATCTGGAGCCGCCGTTCTGGGTCGCCATGCTGGTCTCGGTCCCGGCAGCGGTCCTGTTCAATCTGCTGCTCGGGCTGCTCACCATGCGGATGCGCGGGGAATATGTGGCCATCGTCACCCTGGCCATCGCGATCCTGCTTTCGGTCATGATCGTGAACGATGTCTCCTGTTTCCGGCAGATCGACATGATCTGCTATAACCTCACCGGTGGCAGCCGGGGCCTGATCGGCTATGGCGATCTGGGCTGGGCGCAGATCCTCGGCTTCAAGCTCCGCGTCCTCGGCGACTATTATCTGGCGCTGGCGGTGCTTTTCGCGGGTTTTCTGCTGGCGCTGGCGGTGATCCATGGCCCCTATGGCCTCGCCTTCCGGGCGATCCGCGACAACGAGCTTTATGCCCGCTCGCGGGGGGTCGATTTCCGCACCTATCAGCTGGTGGTCTTTGCCCTGTCGGGGGTGGCGACCGGGCTGACCGGCGCGGTCTATGCCGGATATATGCGCACGGTCGGCCCGACACTGCTCGACATGAGCCTGCTGATCTTCCTCTTGTCGATGATGGTGGTGGGCGGCCGCGGCTCGATCTGGGGGCCGATCCTCGGCAGCGCGGCGCTGATGCTGGCCGACAACGTGTTCCAGGCCTTCGGCGCCTGGCGGACGGGCGGGCTCGCGCTGGTCACGCTGTTGTTCGTGCTTTTCTTCCCCGGCGGGCTGGCCGGGGGGCTGAAGACGCTGCGCGACCGGGTGACCGGCCGGCGCAAGCCGGAGCAGCTTGCCGCAACCGACGGGAGGCCGGCATGATCGAGAATTCTGTTCCCATGCTGGAATGCAGCGCCCTGAGCCGGCATTTCGGCGCGCTGCGGGCGGTGGACTCGGTCTCCTTCACCGTCGGCGAGGGCGAGGTCGTCGGCATCGGCGGGCCGAACGGCGCCGGCAAGACCACCCTGTTCGACGTGATCTCGGGCCTTCAGCGGCCGACCTCGGGCAGCGTCCGGCTGGGCGGCGAGGAGGTCAGCAACCTGCCCGCAGAGGATCTGTGCCATCGCGGGCTGGCCAGAACCTTCCAGCTCAATGCGGCCTTCGAGACGATGAGCGCGTTGGAAAACGTGCGGGTCGCGGCCTGTTTCGGCCGGCCACGCAGCCGCCCGCCGGGTCTGTGGTTCGACGGCGCCTCCTCTGGGCTGGCCTATGAAGCGCTGGACCGGGTGGGCATCGCGCGCAAGGCGGGGCAGGTGGTGGGGACCATGCCGGTCCTCGACCGCAAGCTCGTGATGCTGGCGGGCGCGCTGGTGACCGGGCCCCGGCTTCTGATGATGGACGAGCCGGTCGGCGGCCTGACCCCGCCCGAGATGGTGATCTTCGAATCCGTCATCCGCGACATCCGCAGCCAGGGCGTCACCCTCGTCATCATCGAACATGTGATGAAGTTCCTGCTGAAGCTGGTCGATCGGATGCTGATCATGCACCAGGGCGAGTTGATCTTCGACGGCAGCAAGGCCGGGATGCTGGCCAACCGCAAGGTGGTGGAGGTCTATCTCGGCGGCCGCACCGCCGACACCCTCCTGAAGGACCGGGAGCTTTCGGCATGACCGCGAACATTCTGGAGATCCGCGGCCTTCATTCCGGCTACGGCCTGCGCGAGGTGGTCGGCGATATTTCGATGGTGGTGCCGAAAGGCGGCATCGCCGCGGTGGTGGGGCCGAACGGGCACGGGAAAACCACGCTGCTGTGGACGGTTTCCGGCCTGATCCGGGCGCGGGCGGGGTCTGTCCTGTTCGACGGCGCCGACATCACCCATCTCGCGCCGGACCGGATCGCGCGGCTCGGCCTCGCCCATGCGCCGCAGGGGGATCTGCTGTTCTCGCGCATGACGATCCGGGACAATCTGCTGATGGGGGCCTATCGCCTCTCCTCGCAGGCCGAGATCCGCCAGCGCAGCGAGCGGGTGTTCGACCTGTTCCCCAAGCTGGCGGAGCGTCAGTCGCAGCTTGCAAGCTCGCTTTCGGGCGGCGAGCGGCGGATGGTGGGGATCGGCCGCGCGCTGATGGCCGATGCGCGGCTTCTGATGATCGACGAGCCGTCGCTGGGCCTTGCCCCCATCGTGATCGACCAGATCTACGACGCGATCCTCGAGTTGAAACGGCAGGGGCTTTCGATCCTGCTGGTCGAGGAGAACCCCGAGCGGGCCTCGCAGGTCGCCGACCGGATGTTCGTCGTCGATGACGGCAGGATCGTCATGTCGGGCCTGCCCGCAGAGGTGCTGGGCAATTCCGGCATCCTGGATGCCTACTTCGGCAACTGACCCCAGGGGTCAGGCTACGGTTTCCGCAACAACAACAGGAAGACAGGGAATGAACATTCAGGTGAAAGCAAGGGCCGGTGCCGATGCGGGGGGCACCTTTACCGACTTCGTGGCACTTCTGGAGGGAAGCGGCGAATTGCTGGTCGGCAAGACCCTCTCGACGCCCGACGATCCGGCCGCGGCCATCGAATCCGCCTCGCGGATGGCGGGGATCGAAATCGGTGCGATTGATCTGCTGATCTATGGCACCACCGTGGCCACCAATACGCTGCTGGAGCGCAAGGGGGCGAAGGTCGGCCTGCTGGCGACCAAGGGCTTCCGCGATCTGCTGGCGATCCAGCGCGTCACA
>JBDHSR010000262.1:0-5187 GCA_039808305.1 Gemmobacter sp.
TCGCCGGAATTGTCGAAGAACGGGATGCCGGGCTGGGTGCCGCCGTTCAGCAGCATGGCGACCTCGGACAGCACGACCTCGGTGATGAAGGGCAGGTCGAGCCGGCGCACCTCGCCGAGCGCGATCCAGTGCAGATGCGAAAGCTCGTCGCAGGCGGCCGAGAAATCCTCGGCATCGCCCGCCACCGCCCCGGCATCGGCGAGGAAGAAGCGCGCGTCGAAGCGGCGCGGCCGGCCGGGCGGCGTGATGGCGCGGAAGATGAAGCGCAGCGCGCCGGCGGCCGGGCGCAACCCGCGCGCGGCGAAGCCGGTCCAGCCTTCGGGCGCCCCCTCCCAGCTTGCGGGCCGGCCGAGGGCGAGCCCGGTCTCCTCGAACAATTCGCGGATCGCGGCGGCGGCCAGCGCGCCGGGGGCGACCTCCGTCCCCGCGAGGCGCGCGGCGCAATCGGCGGCCAGCGGCTCGGCCAGCGGCACGGCGGCGTCGACGCGATCCACCGCGCCGCCGGGAAAGACGTATTTCGACGGCATGAACACCGCCCCGGCGCCGCGCTGGCCCATCAGGATCTCCGGCCCCGCCGGGCCGCTGCGGGTCAGCACCACGGTGGCGGCGGGACGGATCGGCGGCGCCTCGCTCATCGGTTGCCCTCCGAGCCGAAGCCGTGCATCCGGCGCGACCATTGCAACGCGACAAAGGCCCCCTTCACCCGGGGCAGCAGCCAGAGCGACATCGCCACCGCGATCACCGAGAAGATCGCCGCCAGCACCAGCGGATCGGGCCGCCAGCGCATGAAGGCCCAGAGCAGCGTCGGGCCGATGATATGGCCGACCACGAGGATGGTGACATAGGCCGGCCCGTCATCGGCGCGCTGGTGATGCAGATCCTCGCCGCAGACCGGGCAGCTTTCGCGCACCTTCAGATAGCCGCGCAGCAGCGGGCCCGATCCGCAATTCGGGCAGCGGCGGCGCCAGCCGCGCAGCAGGGCGGGGCGCAGGGGACGGTCTTCTTCGGGCTGGGCCTCGCGGCTCATGGCTTGTCCTTCGGGGCTTGGATGGCGGGCGCAGCATAGGCGGGGAAGCGGGGCGCGGAAAAGGGGGAACGAAAACATGTGCGCGAAAGTCGCAGTTTCCGGCGCCGCCGGTCACGGAACGGTGACCGCCGCCCCGGCGACGGAACCGCGCCGGCCCGGCGTTTGGAGGACATGACGGCGCCGGGCAGAGGCGGATCGTCGAGACTCAGGAGACTGTATGATGCAGAAACGCACCTTGGTTTATTCGCTGTCCCTCGCGGCGCTGGTCGCCGGATCGCTGGGATCGGCCGCCATGGCGGACCGCATGCGCGACCACCACGGCTGGAGGATGGGCGGCGAGGGCGGCTTCGACTTCGCCGCCGCCGATGCCGATGGCGACGGCAGGCTGACCGCGGACGAGATGAAGGCCCATCGCGCCGCCCGCATCGCCGATCTGGACGCCGACAAGGATGGCCGGATCAGCGCGGAGGAGATGATCGCCCGCGACATGAAGGAGGCCGAGGCCCGCATCCGCGCCCGCGTCGGCAAGATGATGGAGCGGATGGACGCCGATGGCGACGGCGCGCTGACCGCCGCCGAGGTGATGGCGATGCCGATGCCGGGCGAGCGGATGTTCGGCTGGCTCGACAAGGACGGCGACGGCGCGGTGAGCAAGGCCGAGTTCGACACCGCCCGCGACCGGATGCACGACCGCATGGGCAAGGGGCCGAAAGGGCCGCGCGGCCATATGGGGCACGGCGACGCGCCGCCCCCGCCCGCGTCGGGCGAGCAACCCCCGCCGCCGCCCCAGGGCGGCGAGGGTGAGGGCGCCAACTGAGGCGTCCTGTCCCGGCCGCTCCCTTGCCGGGGGCGGCCGGGGTCGCTAGGTCAGGGTCAGGATGCCGATGCCGCTCGACGATCTCTCCCACCTGCCGGATGCCGATCTGCTGGCGCGCTATGCCGCCGGGGATCGCGGGGCGGCGCGCACCCTGACGCTGCGCTTCACGCCGAAGGTGCTGGGCTATGCCGGGCGGCTGCTCGGCGACCGGGCGGAGGCGGAGGACATCGCGCAGGAGGCGATGCTGCGGCTCTGGCGCATCGCGCCCGACTGGCGGGCGGGCGAGGCGCAGGTGGCGACCTGGCTCTACCGGGTGGTGACCAATCTGGTGACCGACCGGCTGCGCGCCCGCCGCCGCCGGCCCGCGGCCGAACTCGACGCGGTGGCGGAACCCGCCGACGGCGCGCCCGGCGTGCTGGCCGGGCTGATCGCGCGCGACCGGATGGCCGCGCTCGACGCCGCCTTGGCGCAGTTGCCGGAGCGGCAGCGGCAGGCGGTGGTGCTGCGCCATCTGGAAGGGCTTGCGAACCCCGAGATCGCGGCGATCATGGAGATCGGCGTGGAGGCGGTGGAAAGCCTGACGGCGCGGGGCAAGCGGGCGCTGGCGGCGCTGCTCTCGGGGCAGCGGGCGGAACTGGGCTATCAGGATGAGGAGGCGGGGCCATGACCCGCATCGGAAGGTCTGACATGGATATGCGGGATCTCGACGATCTTTTCGCCGAAGCCCGGGAGCGGGCGGCCCCGGCGCCGCCTGCGCTGCTGGCGCGGGTGCTGGAGGACGCTTATGCCGGGCAGGTGGTTCCCGCCCCGGCGCCGGCCCCGCGACGGTGGCGGATGTTCGGCTGGCTGGCCGGGCTGATCCCGGCGGGCGGCGCGGCGCTGTCGGGGCTGGCGGTCTCGGCGCTGGCCGGGCTCTGGATCGGCTTCGCGGCGCCCACGCCCTTCGACGCCTCGCTCGGCCGGGTGTCCGAGGCGCTGTGGTCGGCGGCGCCGCTGGAGAATGTGGAACTGATCCCCAGCCTCGACGGCTGGGCGGCGGAGGGCTGAGCGATGACCGGAACCCCTGTGCCCCCCGTGCCGGAGCGGCGCCGGAACCGCTGGCGCACCGCCTTCTTCGCGCTGCTGGCGCTGGATCTGCTGGTGGTGGGCGCCATGGGCGGCATGATGCTGAAGGGCCCGCATGGGCCGCGCGGCGACATCGTGCGCAATCTCGGCTTCGGCCCCTATGGCGAGGCGCTGAGCCCCGAGGATCACGCGGCGCTGCGCAAGGCGTTCAAGGCGCACAAGCCCGACCTGAAGGCGAGCCGCGCGCAGTTCCGCGCCGACATGGACGAGATGCTGGCGGCCTTGCGCGCCGAGCCCTTCGATCCCGCCCGCCTCGCCGCGGCCTTCGCCCATCAGCGGGAACGGCTGGCCGGGCAGATGGCGCTGGGGCAGGATCTGCTGCGCGAGCGGCTGGTCGCCATGTCGCCCGCCGAGCGCGCCGCCTTCGCCGACCGGCTGGAGAAAAGCCTGACCCGCCGCGCCGCGCCCGACCGGCACTGAGCGGGATCAGGCGGCGCTCTGCCCCCGGATCACCTGGTTGCGCCCGCCCGCCTTGGCCAGGAGCAGCGCCTTGTCGGCGCGCTCCAGCGTCTCGGCGGCGCTTTCCGGCCGGGCGGAACCGGCCGGCCCCGCCGACATCAGCCCGATGGATACGGTGATCCGGAGGGAGGCGCCGCCCGGCAGGGCGATGGGCCGCGCCTCCATCGCGTGACGCAGCCGGTCGGCGACGCGGCCGGCCTCGATGGGGTCGGTTTCGGGCAGCACGACCAGAAACTCCTCGCCGCCGATCCGCGCCACCAGATCCTCGGCGCGCAGATTGCCGCCCAAGCGGCGCGCCACCTCGATCAGCACCGCGTCGCCCGCGGCATGGCCCCAGCGGTCGTTCACCGACTTGAAGCGGTCGAGATCGACGACCATCACCGCGAAACTGCCGGCGGTCTCGCGCGTCCGCGCCTCGATCGCGGTCAGCCGCGCCATGGCGTAGCGGCGGTTGTAAAGGCCGGTGAGCGGGTCGATCAGCGCCATCTGGACGCTGTTCTGCACCAGGGTGCGCAGCCGGTCCGCCGCGCGCTTGCGCCGCAGCAGGGCGCGCAGCCGCAACGCCTGTTCGGCGCCGCCGGTGGTCCAGGGCTGCACGTCGTTGGCGCCGAGGTCGAAGGCGGTGGCGATCGCCGCCGGATCCGGCCGGCCGAGCAGCATCAGCACCGCCGCGTGCCGGGTGGCCGCGCGCGAGCGCAGTTCCGACATCAGCCGCAGCCCGGCGCCCGCGCCGCCGCTATCGGCGTCGATGACGAACAGGTCGGCGGCGCGGCTGTCGGCGGCGTCGGCCAGCGCCTCGTCGGGGGCGAGGGTGCGGCAGTCGAGGCCGGGCAGGGCGGCGATCTCGCGCCGCAGGTGCAGCGCCTGGTCGCCCCGGCCGGTGACGATGACCACCTGTCCCGGCAGGTCGAACCCGGCCTGCGCCTCGGCCAGGCCGAGCGTCTGCAAGGCGCCGCCGCCCCGGCCCAGTTCCGCCAGCGTCGCCCGCGCGCGCAGCAGGTTGCGCAGCCGCGCCATCAGCACCGTATCGTCGAGCGGCTTGGCCAGGATGTCGTCCGCCCCCGCCCGCAGCGCCGCGAGCCGGATCGCCGGATCGGGATCGGCGGTCACCATGAGGACCGGCAGTTCCGCCGTCGCCGGGTCGGCGCGCAGGCGGCGCAGCACCTCGATCCCGTCCAGATCGGGCAGCGCGGTGTCGAGCAGCACGGCATCCGGCGCCTCCTCCCGCGCCAGCCGCAGGCAGGTTTGCCCGTCGGCGGCCATCAGCGGAAGGTAGCAGGCGGCGCCCAGTTTCGCCTTCAGGACGATCCGGTTGGTCGCCACGTCGTCCACGATGAGAATCCTGCCCGCCATGGCCTGCTCCAGTCGCGCTTGTTGAGCCCTGGGGGACAGTCTCCCGGCAGATGGTTAAAAAAGGCTTTCCATCCGTTAATCATCCGGCCAGATAACGGGGCGGAATACGGAGGGGATGGGCATGACTGGGCAGGAATCCGCCGAAACGCTGGCCTTGCGGGCGCTGGGCTGGCTGCTGGCGCAGGACGAGCTGCTGCCGGGCTTCCTCGCGGCGACCGGGGCGGCGCCGGGCGATCTGGCGGCGCGGGCGGGCGATGCGGATTTCCTGGCGGCGGTGATGGATTTCCTGCTGTCGGAGGATGCGATGGTCATCGGCTTCTGCGACGCGGCGGGCCTGCCCTACGAGGCGCCGCTGCGGGCGCGGGCGGCGCTGCCCGGCGGCGGCGCCCCGCACTGGACCTGAGGC
>JBDHSR010000263.1:0-5186 GCA_039808305.1 Gemmobacter sp.
GGGGCAGCGCGCGCGCGAGGTCGCGCAGGCGCTGGCCGCGCCGCTCCGCCCCCTGCGCCATGGCCCGGCCGAGCCGCGCCGCGAAACCGTCGAGCGCCGCAAGCAGTTCCAGCCGCACCGGCACCGCCATCTCGGCGGCGGCGGTGGGGGTGGGCGCGCGGCGGTCGGCGGCGAAGTCGATCAGCGTGGTGTCGGTCTCGTGGCCCACGGCGGAGATCAGCGGGATACGGCTCGCCGCCGCCGCGCGCACCACCACCTCCTCGTTGAAGCCCCAGAGATCCTCCAGCGAACCGCCGCCGCGCGCCACGATCAGCAGATCCGGCCGGGGCAGCGGCCCGCCGGGCTCCAGCGCGTTGAAGCCGCGGATCGCCGCCGCCACCTCGGCGGCGCAGTTCTGCCCCTGCACGGCGACCGGCCAGATCAGCACATGGCGCGGGAAACGGTCGCGCAGCCGGTGCAGGATGTCGCGGATCACCGCGCCCGAGGGCGAGGTGACGACGCCGATCACCTCCGGCAGATAGGGGATCGGCTGCTTGCGGGCCGGGTCGAACAGCCCCTCGGCCTGAAGTGCTGCGCGACGCTTCTCCAGCATCGCCATCAGCGCGCCGGCGCCGGCGGGCGCCACATCCTCGACGATCAGCTGGTATTTCGACTGGCCGGGGAAGGTGGTCATCCGGCCGGTGGCCACCACCTCCATCCCCTCCTCGGGGCGGATCTGCATCCGGGCGACCTGCCCCTTCCACGAGACGGCGGCGATCACCGCGCGATCGTCCTTCAGGTCGAAATAGAGATGCCCGGAGGCGGGGCGCGACACCCGGCCCACCTCGCCGCGCACCCGCACGAGGCCGAACTCGCCCTCGATCACGCGCTTCACCGCGCCGGAAAGCTCCGAAACGGTATATTCGGGCTGGTTGCCGACGGGCGGCGCGGGGTCTTCGAACAGGTCCATGCCCCCTTCATGCCAAAGCCGCCCGGCAGGCGCAATCCGCAGCCGTTCCGCCCGGACAGGCATCGCATCCCCATTTCATTCTGGCCCAAATATCCTCGGGGGGAGGCCCGCAGGGCCGTGGGGGGCGGAAAGCCCCCCGCGCCACCCGCCACTCCGCGCTGCCCTGCAAGGTCCGCGCCGAACCGCCTTGCAACGCGCGCGCCGCCCCCCTATGACGCCGCCATCACCCGGCAGAGGGAGCGGCGCGATGAACATCCTCATTCTCGGCAGCGGCGGGCGGGAACATGCGCTGGCCTGGGCGGTGGCGCAGAACCCGAAATGCGACCGGCTGATCGTGGCGCCCGGCAATGCCGGCATCGCGCAGCTCGCCGAATGCGCCAGCCTCGACATCCTGAACGGCCGGCAGGTGGTGCGCTTCTGCGAGGAGAACGCCATCGACTTCGTGATCGTCGGCCCCGAGGCGCCCTTGGCCGCCGGAGTGGCGGACGCGACGCGCGCGGCCGGCATCCTGACCTTCGGACCCAGCGCCGCGGCGGCGCGGCTGGAAGCCTCCAAGGGCTTCACCAAGGAGATCTGCGACGCCTGCGGCGCGCCGACCGCCGGCTACGCCCGGTTCACCGAGGCCGCGGCGGCAAAGGCGCATATCCGCGCGCAGGGCGCCCCCATCGTGGTGAAGGCCGATGGCCTCGCCGCCGGCAAGGGCGTCATCGTGGCGATGACGCAGGACGAGGCCCTCGCCGCCATCGACGACATGTTCGGCGGCGAGTTCGGCCAGGCCGGCGCCGAGGTGGTGATCGAGGAATTCATGGCGGGCGAGGAGGCGAGCTTCTTCGTGCTGACCGATGGCGAGACCGCGCTGCCCATCGGCACCGCGCAGGACCACAAGCGGGTGGGCGACGGCGATACCGGCCCCAATACCGGCGGCATGGGCGCCTATTCCCCCGCCCCGGTGCTGACCGATACCATCGCCGCGCAGGCGCTGGACGGGATCGTGCTGCCCACCATCCGCGAGATGGCGCGGCGCGGCACGCCCTATCAGGGCGTGCTCTATGCCGGTCTGATGATCGAGGATGGCCGGGCGCGGCTGGTCGAATACAATTGCCGCTTCGGCGACCCGGAGGCGCAGGTGCTGATGATGCGGCTCGGCGCGCAGGCGCTCGACCTGCTCCTGGCCTGCGCCGAGGGGCGGCTGGACGGGATGCGGGTGAACTGGGCCGACGACCATGCGCTGACCGTGGTGATGGCCGCGCGCGGCTATCCCGGCGCCTACGGCAAGGGCAGCGAGATAAGGGGCCTCGCCGCCCTGCCCGAGGACAGCCGCAACATGGTGTTCCATGCCGGAACCACGGCGCAGGACGGCCGCATCCTCGCCACCGGCGGGCGGGTGCTGAACGTCACCGCGCGCGGCGACACGCTGGCCGAGGCGCAGGCGCGCGCCTATGCCATGGTCGACGCGATCGACTGGCCCGGCGGCTTCTGCCGGCGCGACATCGGCTGGCGCGCGCTCTGAACAGCGGCGGAAAGGGGGGCTTTCCGCCCCCCTCGGCGCGTGCCGCGCCTCACCCCCCGAGGATATTTGGGCCAGAATGAAAGACCTTGCCGTATTCATTCTGGTAAAAATATCCTCGGGGGAGGCCCCGCAGGGGCCGCGGGGGCAGACAGCCCCCGGACGACGGCGCCGCCGGGCGGCCGGGCGCCGGACGGGCGCCGCCGCCCCGGCGGATCGGGATCGAACGGAACGGAGCGCAGCGCATGATCATCCGCGACAAGCCCGGCCCGCTGCAACTGCTCCTAGCGGTGCGCGGCTCCGTCCTGCCGCATATCGCGCCGCAGCTTCTGGTGGTGATCGGCTTTTCGGCGGCGGTGGTCTGGTGCGACCGCCACCTGTTCGCCCTGCCCCATGTCAGCGCCAACCCCTTCGCCACCTTCGGCGTCGCGCTGGCGATCTTCCTCGGCTTTCGCAACAACGCCGCCTATGACCGCTGGTGGGAGGCGCGCAAGCTCTGGGGCGGGTTGCTGGCCGATGCGCGCGGTCTCGCCCGCGAGGCCGGGCTCTTCCTGCCCGAGGGGGAGGCGCGGCGCGGGCTGCTGCGCGAGATGCGCGCCTTCCTGCACCTGCACCGCTGCGCGCTGCGCGGCCTGCCGCCCGATAGCGCGGCGCTACGCGACGCGAGCGGGCTGGCCGCCCCCACCCCCGACGCGGCGCTCGACGCGATGAACGCGCGGCTGGCGCGGCTCAGGGCCGAGGGCGCGCTGGACGGGTTCGGCGCACGCACGCTCTCCACCCGGCTCTCCGGCATCGCGCTGGCGCAGGCGGGGTGCGAGCGCATCCGGCTGACCCCGCTGCCCTATGTCTATTCGCTGCTGATCTTCCGCACCAGCTGGCTCTACTGCCTGCTGCTGCCCTTCGCCCTGCTGGAGCCGACCGGCTGGATGGCGCCGGTCTTCGCCGGGATCGTCGCCTATACCTTCTTCGGCCTCGCCGAGGTGACCGAGGAACTGGCCCATCCCTTCGGCCCCACCGCCAACGCCCTGCCGCTCGACGCGATCTGCCGCGCGGCCGAGATCAGCCTCGCCCCCGCGCTTGGCGAGCCGCCGCCCGAGCCGCTCCGCCCGGTGAATTTCCGCCTCGACTGAGGCCGCGGATTTTCTTGGCCCGCAAGGCCCCGGCCGCCCCGGCGCCGCTTGCATCCCCCCTCGCTTCTGCTATGCAGCACGCGGTTTGCAACGGCGGGACGGGGGTTGGCGATGCCGCTTCTGGTGATGAAATTCGGCGGCACCTCGGTGGCCGACCTAGAGCGGATCGAGAACGCCGCGCAGAAGGTCCGCAAGGAGGTCGAGCGCGGCTATGACGTGATCGTCATCGTCTCGGCGATGTCGGGCAAGACCAACGAGCTGGTGGGCTGGGTCGAGGGCACCTCGAAACTCTACGACGCGCGCGAATACGACGCGGTGGTGGCCTCGGGCGAGAATGTCACCGCCGGGCTGATGGCGCTGCGCCTGCAGGAGATGGGCGTGCCGGCGCGGAGCTGGCAGGGCTGGCAGGTGCCGATCAACACCACCTCGGCGCATGGCTCGGCGCGCTTCATGTCGATCCCGCGCGACAATATCGACGCCAAGTTCCGCGAGGGCTTCAAGGTCGCCGTGGTGGCGGGCTTCCAGGGCATCTCCCACGAGGGGCGCATCACCACGCTGGGCCGCGGCGGATCGGACACCACGGCCGTGGCCTTCGCCGCCGCCTTCGGCGCCGAACGCTGCGACATCTATACCGATGTCGATGGCGTCTACACCACCGACCCGCGCGTCTCCGACAAGGCGCGCAAGCTCGACCGGATCGCCTTCGAGGAGATGCTGGAGCTCGCCTCGCTCGGCGCGAAGGTGCTGCAAACGCGGTCGGTGGAGCTCGCCATGCGCTACAAGGTGCGGCTGCGCGTGCTCTCCTCCTTCGAGGAGACCGACGAGAACTCTGGAACCCTGGTCTGCGACGAGGAGGAAATCATGGAATCGAAAGTCGTCTCGGGCATCGCGTTTTCGCGCGAGGAAGCCAAGATCACCCTCTTCACCATCGAAGACCGCCCCGGCGTCGCCTCGGCGATCTTCGGCCCGCTGGCCGAGGCCGGGGTGAATGTCGACATGATCGTGCAGAACATCTCGGAGAAGGATTATGACGAGGCCCATCCCGGCGCCGTCACCGACATGACCTTCTCCTGCCCGATCAACCAGGTCGAGCGCGCGAAGAAGGCCATGGAAGACGCCATGGCCAAGGGCCTGATCAAATACGACGAGCTCATCATCGACACCGATGTCGCCAAGGTCTCGGTCGTGGGCATCGGCATGCGCAGCCATGCCGGCGTCGCCGCCCGGATGTTCTCGGCGCTGGCGCGCGAGGGCGTGAACATCAAGGTGATCTCGACCTCCGAGATCAAGATCTCGGTGCTGATCGACCGCAAGTACATGGAGCTCGCGGTGCAGGCGCTGCACGACGCCTTCGAGCTGGAAAAGGCCTGAGGCCCAGCCCCCTCCCCGACTTTCCGCGCGCGCGCCCCGCCCCCTCCGGCGGGGCGTTTCGCTTTCCTCCGGGCGCCGCGCCCGCCGCGCGGTGGCAGGGGGGCTTTCCGCCCCCCACGGCCCGTGCCGGGCCTCCCCCCGAGGATATTTGGAGACAGAAAATGGGCAGGAGCGCGCCCTTCATCATTTTCTGTCCGGAAATATCCTCGGGGGTGAATTGAGCCGCAGG
>JBDHSR010000264.1:0-5152 GCA_039808305.1 Gemmobacter sp.
AGCCGCCACCGCTCGCGCTCCTTCGAGGAGATGGAGGAATGGGGCGACGATCTGGGGCAGTTCGACCTGATCATCGCCCTGTCGCCGGGCAGCCAGCGGCAGGTGCTGGCGCTGACCCGGTTCTACCATATGGACGTGGAATACTGGCCGATCATCGACCCTTCGGGCATCGGCGAGACGCGCGAGGCGAAGCTCGCCGCCTATCGGCAGGCGCGCGACATGATCCGCGACCGGATGATCACCCGCTTCGGCCCGCCCACCGAGGGGTAGGACGGGTCGGCCTTCGCCCCCGTCTCATGCGGAAAGCTTCCGCGCCCTCCATCCCCCACAACGGAGGGCGGCGCCCGGCCGCCGGGTGGGCGCAACTCGGATTGTGGTCGTCACTTTATGGCGCCGCTCCGCCTATGTCAGATCATCGCGCAAGTGTCACCGAAGCGCCCGCCCGAGGGGGCGGTCGGGCGCTGCCCGGCGGCGCT
This sequence comes from Gemmobacter sp., assembly GCA_039808305.1. Classification (GTDB taxonomy): domain Bacteria; phylum Pseudomonadota; class Alphaproteobacteria; order Rhodobacterales; family Rhodobacteraceae; genus Gemmobacter. Next base: position 477 of record JBDHSR010000264.1, read on the forward strand.
GCGCGCCTTTGCTCCGGGCCGGGCTGCGGCACAGGCGGAGGATCGGCCCATGTCGGTTCCTCCCGCTGGTGGCACCGAAGCATCCGATAAGTGGCACGGGAAGGAAAACCGAATAAGGCGGACCTGACAGTTTGCACGGCAGGGGCCGCGATAAGGTGCGGCCGACGCCATACCGGGTCGGGCTCAGCGTCGCGGAAGATGGCGGACGCGTTCGGCTGCGCCATGCGGCTCCGGGTGATCCTCGCCCAGGACCCCCTGCGCGCAGGCTCGCCCCCGGAGGTCGCAAAAGCGCCATCCGATGTCTGCAAGGGCATTGGCGGGGGCGTCGGGCCGTGCCATCTTCCGCCCCGAAGGCCGGGCTCCGCCCCGGCACGCCCACCCGCGGGAGCCCCCGCCCGAGCCGAGGAAGATGCCATGAGCCGCGCCACGATCGAAGCCTATTACGCCGCCTTCAACGCGGGCGACGCGCAAGGGATGCTGGATCGCGTCACCGACGATGTGGAGCATCGCGTGAACGAGGGCGCCATCCGCCGCGGCAAGGAGAAATTCGCCGAATTCTGCTCGCATATGGGCGTGAGCTACCGCGAGCAACTGAAGGACATGGTGATCTTCGTGAACGATGACGGCACGCGCGGCGCCGCCGAATTCACCGTCCATGGCGAATATCTGCAAACCGATCCCGGCCTGCCCGAGGCGAAGGGCCAGACCTATGTCCTGCCCGCCGGCGCCTTCTTCGACCTGAAGGATGGCCGGATCGCCCGCGTCACCACCTTCTACAACCTCAACGACTGGATCGAGCAGGTCTCCCGGTGATCGAGGTCCGCACCCTCACGGGCGCGGCGCTGGATGCCGCGCTGGACGATGTGGCGCGGCTGCGCATCATCGTGTTCCGCGACTGGCCCTATCTCTACGACGGCTCGCTGGACTATGAGCGGGACTATCTCCAGACCTATCGCGACAGCCCCGGCGCGATCCTCGTCGGCGCCTTCGACGGCGACCGGCTGGTCGGCGCCTCCACCGGCACCCCGATGGAGGACCATGCCGAGGATTTCGCGGCGGCGCTGCACCCCTGCGGCATTCCGCTCGACCGGATCTTCTACTGCGCCGAATCGGTGCTGCTGCCGGCCTGGCGCGGCCGGGGCCTCGGCCATGCCTTCTTCGACGCGCGCGAGGCGCATGCGCGGGCGCTCGGCCGCACGCATTGCGCCTTCTGCTCGGTGAAGCGCCCGGACGACCACCCGATGCGCCCCGAGACGTTCCGCACCAATGACGAGTTCTGGCGCAAGCGCGGCTATGCCCCGCTGCCCGGCGCGGTGGCCGAATTCTCCTGGCGGGATCTGGGCGATACCGAGGAAACCCGCAAACCGCTGCAATTCTGGATCCGGGCGCTCTGAGCCCCCGCGGGAGACCGAGATGAAGATCGCCGCCGCCGCCTATCCGCTGGATCACTTCGACAGTTTCGACGCCTATGCCGCCAAGATCGCCGCCTGGGTGGACGAGGCCGCGGGCAATGGCGCGGCGCTGCTGGTCTTTCCCGAATATGGCGCGATGGAGCTGGGCAGCCTCGGCGGACGCGGGGTCGCGGCGGATCTGGAGGCCTGCCTGCACGAGGTCGCGCGCTGGAAGCCGCGGGTCGACGCGCTGCATGCGGAACTGGCGGCGCGGCACGGGGTGCATATCCTCGGCGCCTCCGCCCCGTTCTTCCCCGAAGGCGCCGCCCGGCCGGTGAACCGCGCCACCTTCTACGGGCCGGCCGGGATCCTCGGCCATCAGGACAAGCAGATCATGACCCGCTTCGAACGCGAGACATGGTTCGTCGATCCCGGCCGGGGCCTGACGCTTTTCGACACGCCGCTGGGCCGCATCGGCGTGGTGATCTGCTACGACAGCGAATTCCCCCTGCTGTCGCGCGCGCTGGTCGAGGCGGGGGCGGAAATCCTGCTCGCCCCCTCCTGCACCGACAGCCTCCGCGGCTTCACCCGCGTCCGGGTCGGCGCCATGGCGCGGGCGCTGGAAAACCAGTGCGTCGTCGTGCACGCGCCCACGGTCGGGCTGTGCGATTTCTGCCCGGCGGTGGACGAGAATGTCGGCCGCGCCGCGATCTACGGCCCGCCCGATCTCGGCTTTCCCGAGGACGGCATCCTCGCGCAGACCGCGCTGAACGCCCCCGGCTGGGCCTATGCCGAAGTCTCGCTGGAGGCGGTGGCCGAGGTGCGCCGGGCGGGCGGCGTGCTGAACCATCTGCACTGGGCGGAACAGCACCCGCGCCTCGCCGATGGCGCCGTAACCCTGTCCACCGGCTGATTGCGGACGATTCCCCCTTGAAAATCAGGTGAAACAGGCGCATCTACCCCCCGAGCCTGCGAACCAATCGCGGGCCGAACTTATTTGGAGTGACCATGGCCAAGGAAGAACTGCTCGAATTCCCCGGTGTCGTGAAGGAACTCCTGCCCAATGCGACATTCAAGGTCGAGCTGGAAAACGGCCATGAACTGATCGCCACGATGGCAGGCAAGATGCGCAAGAACCGCATCCGCGTTCTGGCAGGCGACAAGGTGCAGGTGGAGATGACCCCTTACGACCTGTCGAAGGGCCGCATCAACTACCGCTTCAAGTGAGACTGATTCTCGGCTCCGCCAGTCCGCGCCGGAAGGATCTTCTGGCGCAGTTGGGCATCGTGCCCGACGCGGTGCTGCCCCCCGACATCGACGAGGACCCGCGCCCGCGCGAGCTTCCCCGCCCCTATTGCGCGCGTCTGGCGCGCGAAAAGGCGCAGGCGGTGGCGGCCGGGGCGGAGGACATCGTGCTCTGCGCCGACACCACCGTGGCGCTCGGCCGCCGCATCCTCGGCAAGCCGCGCGACGCGGGCGAGGCGGCGGCGTTTCTCACCCTGCTCGGCGGGCGGCGCCATCAGGTGATCACCGCCGTGGCGGTGCGCCGGGGCGAGCGGCTCTGGTGCCGCGAGGTAGTGACCGACGTGAAGATGAAGCGGCTCTCGGATACCGAGCTGAACGCCTATCTCGCCAGCGGCGAATGGCGGGGCAAGGCCGGTGGCTACGCGATCCAGGGCCTCGCCGGCGCGTTCATCCCGTGGATTTCCGGCTCCTTCACCGGGGTCGTCGGCCTGCCGGTGGCCGAAACCGCGGCGCTGCTCGCCGCCGCCGGCTATCCCGTTTACCGGAGGGACGCATGAAGGGCCGCGTGATCGTGCTCGACACCTGGGGCGCGCGGCAGGCCGCCGCGCTGGTGGTCGACGGCGTGCTTCAGGATCTGGCGATCGACCCGGCGGACGACGCGCCGCTGCCCGGCGCGATCTATCGCGGCACGGTGGACCGTCTGGTGAAGGGGCAAGGCGGCGTGTTCGTGCGGCTGCCCGAGGGGCGCTCGGGCTTCCTGCGGCAGGTCTCCGGCCTCGCCCCCGGCCAGCCGGTTCTGGTGCAGGTCACCGGCGCCGCCGAGCCCGGCAAGGCGATCCCGGTCACCACGCGGCTGCTGTTCAAGAGCCGCTACGCCATCCTCACCCCCGGCGCGCCGGGGCTGAACGTGAGCCGCCGCATCCGCGACGAGGAGCTGCGCGCCGATCTGGAGGCGCTGGCCCAGGCCGGGATGGAGGGCGCGCCGCGCGACCTCGGCCTCATCCTGCGCTCGGCCTGCGAAGGCGCGGACGAGGCGGAGATCGCCGAGGACATCCTCGCCATGCGCGACCTCTCCCTCGCGGTGCTGACCGACAGCGAGGGCGGCCCGGAACTGCTGGTCGAGGGGCCCTCGGCGCATGAGACCGCCTGGCGCGAATGGGCCGAGCCGCCGCCCGACGAGGTGGCCGAGGGCCGTTTCGCCGATCACGGCCTGGACGAGATGCTTGACGCGCTGCGCGGCCCCCGCGTCGCCCTGCCCGGCGGCGCGCATATGCAGATCGAGCCGACGCGCGCGCTGGTGGCGGTGGACGTCAATACCGGCCCCGACACCTCGCCCGCCGCCAGCCTCAAGGCCAATGTCGCCGCCGCCCGCGAATTGCCGCGCCAGTTGCGGCTGCGCGGGCTCGGCGGTCAGGTCGTGGTGGATTTCGCGCCGATGCCGAAGAAGGATCGCGCCACGCTCGACCAGGTGCTGCGCGCCGCCTTCAAGGGCGAGGCGGCGGAGACCAGCCTCGCCGGCTGGACCACGCTCGGCCTTTACGAGCTGGTGCGCAAGCGCGACCGGCAAGCGCTGGCCGAATTGCTGGAGGGCCGCGCATGAGCTGCCCGATCTGCCGCAAGGACAGCGATCCGGCCTACCGCCCGTTCTGCTCGAAACGCTGCGCCGACATCGACCTCGGCCGCTGGCTGAAGGGCGCCTATGTCATCCCCGCCGCCGCGCAGGAAGAGGACGAGCCGGCGCCCCCGACCGAGCCGCCGAAACACTGAAGCCTCCGGGCGCCGGCCCGGCAGGGTTCCCGTCTGCCCGATGCCTCCTCCGGTCCGGCGGCTTCGGACACTCCCCCGGACCGCCCCGATAACCGGCACGGGAATTCCCCCTGCACCCAACTTTTTTCCCGAACCCTCTGGACAGCCCCGCCGCCCTCGCATAATACCTGCCCCACCAAGCAGCCACAGGCTGACAGTGCCCAGATAGCTCAGTTGGTAGAGCAGCGGATTGAAAATCCGCGTGTCGCTGGTTCGATTCCGGCTCTGGGCACC